>DYNS01000129.1 GCA_020720965.1 Anaerolinea sp.
GCAGCGCATCCGCTACCAGGGGGGTAAGCGCCCCAATATTTTGCTCGTAAAGCCGGAAGATATTGCTCCAAACCCTGGGCGGGGGCTGCGTGCCCGGTTGCCAAAGCCCCTTTTGCAAAGCCTCCGCCGAAAGCCTGCCGCGCGGCGAGTTGAGGAAGAAAAACTCCCCGGTAGGATGCTGCGCCCGAATCAGAGTTCCGCGCCGCAGGGCTTTTTGCAAGCCGCTTCGCACCTGCTCCGCAGAAAAATTCTGCCCCAAAGCGGAATCCGCTTCGATGTCTTCGGCACGCAGGGCGCGAAAACGCCCCTCGGCATGTTCGATGCGCCAGAGGACGTAGAGGGTCGTCTTCAGTTCGTCCAGGTCGCAGATGTCGTTCAGCAGTTCAAAGAACGAATCAGGAATTTGGGTAAAGGTTTCCTGGGAGGTGAAGCCGGTAAACATGGGTTAGCCGTTTAAGTCCACTGTGCGGGTGGCAGCGTTCTCAAATTTGGTGAGGTTGCTGCGGAAGATGAGGTCAATAATCCCTACCGGTCCGTTGCGGTGTTTTGCCACCTTCAGGTGGGTGATGTTTTGCATGGCAGGGTCTTTCTCATCGCGGTAAATGAACATGACAATGTCTGCGTCCTGCTCCAGGCTCCCCGACTCCCTCAAATCGGAGAGTTGCGGCTCTTTGTCGGCGCGTTGTTCTACGGCGCGGGAGAGCTGCGCCGCCGCCAAAATGGGGACGTTGAGTTCTCTCGCCAGTTGTTTGAGCGAGCGAGAGATGTAGGAGACCTCCTGCACGCGGTTGTCGTTGCGGCTCTCGGAGGTCATCAATTGCAGGTAATCCAGGATGATTAAATCCAGCCCGTATTCCATGTGCAGGCGGCGGGCTTTGGTTCGCAGTTGCAGGGGGGTCAGGCTGGGGGTGTCGTCTAAGAAGATGCGGGTGTCGCCCAGGACTTCGATGGCGTGGTTGAATAAATCCAGGTCGTCTGGGCTGAGTTTGCCGGTGCGGAGTTTTTGCGAGTCTATGCCGGTTTGCTGGGCGATGAGGCGTTGTACCACCTGTTCGTTGGACATTTCCAGCGAGAAGACGGCGACCCGTTGACGGTGCAGGAGGGCGGCGTTGTTGGTGACGGTGAGCATCCAGGCGGTTTTACCCTGCCCCGGTCGCCCTGCTACAATCAGCAGGTCGGAGGGTTGCAAGCCGCCGGTCATCTTATCCAGGTCGAGGAAGCCGGTTGGCACGCCCACCACGTCATCGCCGCGCTTCATCAGGCTGTCTATGTGGTCGTAGTAATCCGAAAGCACCTCGCGGATGGGTCGGACATCGTGCCGGGTGCGGCGCTCGCCTACGTTGAAGATGGCTTTTTCGGCTTCGCCCATCACCGTTTCGATGATTTCGCGTTTGTCGTATGCCAGGGTGGCGATGGCGTTGGCGGCGCTAAGGAGTTTGCGCCGGATGGAATTGGCTTCGATGATTTTGCCGTAGTCCTCGGCGTGCAGGGAGGTGGGAACCTGGTTGAGGAGGGCGGTGAGGTAGGCGGGTCCGCCAATTTCTTCCAGCCGCCCGGCGTTTTCCAGGCTTTCGGCTACGGTGAGGTTGTCTATGGGAGTGCGGTTGTCGTGGAGTTGGGTGTAGGCTTCCCAAATGAAGCGCAGGCGGTGAATGTAAAAATCCTCGGCCTGAAGGAACTGCGCCAGGTCGTAATACACCTCTGGGTTGATGAGTACCGCGCCGATGACGGCTTCTTCTGCCTCGCGGCTGTGGGGTAAACCGGCGCTGCTGCCTGTTTCTTCGGCGGGGGGGAGTTCTGGGTAGTCTTCTTCCATTGTTTTTGCCGTAGGGTGGGGATAAGAAAGGACACGCCTGTAAGCATTTTACAGGGGCGTGTCCTCTTTGGCGATAGCGGAAACGTCCTAATTTTGGTGGGGCGCTTCGCTGTTTTCGTCTCCGCCTTTTTTCTCCAACTTGCTGAGGAAGTCTTCAAAGATGGAGAGGCGCCCTGGGTCTTCGTTTTTGTCGGAGGGGGCGGCAAAGGTCTGTGAGGCGGGCGGTTCGCTGAGGCGGGTTGGGGAGGTGGCGTTCTTGTTACGCAGGTCTTCCTCCGGGGTGATGGCGGCGTTTTGCATCACTTCGGCATCTACCAATATGGGGGCGCGGGCGCGGATTGCGAGGGCGATGGCATCCGAGGGGCGCGAATCCAGGTTGAGAACTTTGGCGCCGACCTGTACCACGATGTTGCCGTAGAAAATATCCTGCCGGAGTGAGACGATTTCCACCCTCGTAATTTCGGCGTGGAAGATGGTGAATACGTTTTTGAGCAGGTCGTGGGTGAGGGGGCGAATCATCTCAATCTCTTGGAGGGCTACGGTAATCGATTCGGCTTCGTAGGGACCGACCCAAATGGGCAGGTAGCGGTCTTCGTCCACCTGACGAAGGACGACCAGGCGTTGGGGTGACATTAAACTGACGCGGACACTATCTATGGTTACTTCTACCATTTCAGACATATTAGGCGCTCCTGTGAGGGATGGTATTTTAGCACAGGGCTGTGTTAGCCCTGGAGTTCTTCTTCCATCATTTTGAGGAAAACCTGGGCAATGACGGGGTCGAAGTGGCTTGCAATGTTTTTTCGCACATAGTCCAAGGCTTCTTTGGGGGGCATTGCCTGGCGGTAGGGGCGGTTGGAGGTGAGGGCATCGTATACATCTGCCAGAGCGAAGATTCTCGCCGCGAGAGGAATTTCCTCGCCGCGTAAACCACGAGGGTAGCCGCTTCCGTCCCATTTTTCGTGGTGCGCGTAGGGAATATCCAGGGCGGGGTGCAGGTAGGCGATGGGCGAGATGAGTTGATGGGCAAAGAGGGGGTGCTGTTTCATCACTTCCAACTCGGCGGCGTTGAGGGGTCCTGGCTTGTTGAGGATGGCATCTGGCACGGCGAATTTGCCAATATCGTGCAGGATGGCTCCGCGCCGCAGGTGTTTTATTTGCTCTGGCGGCAGGCGCAGGGTTTGCGCCAGGCGCACCGCCATTTCGGTTACGCGGCGGGTGTGGTTGCCGGTTTCGCTGTCGCGCAGTTCTAGGGCGCGCGCCCAGCCTTCCAGGGTTACGTCGTAGGATTCTTCCAGGTCGGAGAAGAGGCGGGTGGTGTGGATGATGTTGGCAGCGTAGGATGCCATCGTTTGCGCCAGGTAAATTTCGTTTTGGCTAAATTCGCGGCGGCGGCGGCTTTCCCATAGGCGGACGTAGCCAACCAGCCTGCCTTGCGAAAGCAAAGGGATGAAGAGGATGGATTGAACCCCGTAACGCTGATACAGGTCACGCTCGGCGGGGCTGAGGGGCGTTTCGGCATCGGTTTGGATGCTGAAGGCTTTCCCGGCGAGCATGGCGGCGAGGGCGGCGGAGCAATCCTCCGGCGGCGAGGCGAGGGCGGCTTGTTCCTGCGGGCTGGCTGCCTCGCTCTGATAACTGGCGAGGAGTTCAAAAGCGCCTCGCTGCGTCTGATGCGAGAGCAGGAAGATGCTAGTCACCTCCAGGGCATGACCGAGGTGACGGGCAAAGGTCTGTAAGAGGGCGGCGGGATTCAGCAGGCTGGATGCCATATCTTGCGCGGCGGCGTAGAGCCGGGCTTGTTCGGCGGCTTTGGCGCGGGTTTCTGCAAACAGGTGAATATTTTCCAGGGTGACTGCCACCAGGTTGGCGAGGGTCTGCCCGGCTTGCAGGTCTGCTTCGTTAAAGGGCTGCGGCTTGCTGCGGTAGGCTGCCAACGCTCCCAGGATTTTGGTGTGCAAGGTGAGCGGAAACACCGCGTAGGTTTCTATGCCTTCCTGCGCCATGTGAGGGTCTTGCCCGGCTTGGTGAACGGCAACCGGCAAAGGCGAAGCGGGCAGGTCATCCGCCTTCAGACGGTGATAACGTTCATTGATAGAACTGGTGAAGTTTTGCGAAAGCCCCACCGAGAAGGAACAGGAGAGGGCGTTCTGTTGCGGGTCGTAAGCGTAAAGAGCGGCTTTCCCGGTTCGTAGCAGAGATTGAGCGGCTTGCAGGGTGGCTTGCCACAGTTCTTCTTCCCGCCGAATGAGGATGAGGCGGCTTGCGGTTGTTGTAAGGGTTTGGCGCTGCGTTTCAATTTGCAGGGTTTGCAGGGCGTAGGCAACATCGTCTGCCAATTCTTTCAGCAGGGTCACTTCTTGCGGCGCAAAGTTGCGGTCTGCCACCCCAACGCTCAACACCCCGTAAAGCCGGTTTTCGCGCTGCATGGGGATGGAGAGGGAAGCGTAGTTTTTGTTCAGGTTCTTCAGGGGGCATTCCTGGCAAAAAATGTCCTCGTGATGGAGATTCCTCTCTTGGACGAGCGAATCGCGCAGGGCATAAACGGCGCAGCTCGATTGTTCAATTTGCAGATTTTCGGTATGAGAAAGCGCCCCGGCTTTTGCCAGCACCCGTAAATGACTCTGCCCTACCTCGTTTTCCCCCACCCAGGCAAACAGATAGCCGCTTTGGGTAATTTGCCCGCAAAGTTCCTCCAGCAAACGCTGCTGGTCGCGCTCGCGCACAATTAACTGATTGGCATTGGAAAGCAAGCGCAGGGCGGCTGCCAGGTTTTTCTCGTTTTGCAAAGCGACCTGCAACGAGGCATTTTTGCGCTCCACATCCGCCTCCAGGCGAATGCTCCAAGAGCCAAGCGACTCGGCGGCTTTGCCGCTGAGAACCGCCGTAAGAGCCAGCAAAATGAAACCCAGCAACCCATTTGCCAGCACAAGCCGCGTTTCAGATTGGTACACCTGGTTAAACACGCTGTTATTCACCCTCGAAACCTGGCTTATCTCCAGCGCAATCAAGGCTGCATAGAGCCCCACGCAAAAAAACATCATGCCATACGCCGCTTTTTGGCTTAGAAACACCAAAGCCGCCGCCATAATGAGAATCATGAATATCCCCACGCTCAACGTGGCAAACCCGCCGCCATAATGAATCCCTGCCGAACCAATCAGCGCCGCCACCCCCAGGCTGGTCCAGGTGGCGGCGCGAGGGCAGCACCGCCGACTGAGCAGGCTTTGCAGGGCCAGCACGGCAATATCCAACAGCGAAATTCCCACCGCAATCAGCACCGCCAAACCCGGCAGCAGCCAATACACCAACCCCATCGCCGCCAAAATGGCAAAACTACCCGCCAGCCGAATTTCAAAATAAGCTTGCGCCCGCTCTTCGAGCGAGCGGGTTGCCCAGGTCGCAGAAGCGTTTTCCTTCTTATTCATCTTCTCTCCCGCGCCGCCAAGGCGGAGGGGTCAGGCGCCGCCATCGCTATACAATGCCGGGTCATCGGGCGTAAGACCGGAGGGGTCGTACACATGCACCCAATCCCCCTCTTTTGCCCACCGAAACAGCCAGGCAGAATCGCCTACCGACATATTGACGCAGCCATGCGACTGCGGATAGCCAAGCCCGTAACGCCAATACGCGCCATGAATGGCGCGAGCCTTATCAAAATACATTGTCCAGGGAACCCGCTCCAAATAATAAAAATCCGAACGGTCGGCTTCAAACGAGCCGCTCATATCTTCGGTTTCTTTCATCTTATAAATCTGAAACAACCCCGGTCTCGTCCAGTATGGCTCTATGCCGCTAGCAATCACAGTCGCAAACACCAACTCATTTTGGTCATACACCGCCATCGTTTGCTCTGCCAGGTTCACATCAATCCAGCGTCCGTTGCTCACCCCGGTTGGCGGGGAGCCAGCCGGGTTCACCACCGCCACCTGCCGCCCCTCCATCCACTCGCCGGGACCAATCAGATACCACTCCTCGCCCTCCACCAGCAAAGTCTCATACACCTGCACGATGCTGTACTTCGGAAGGCTTCGCAAGGCTGGGACATTTGCGCCATACCCAGGGGTTGGACGCACCTCCGCGCCGAAAATTACCCACCCGAAGGCATTCTTCGGCGTTGCAAAAAATTCCAACCCCTGAAACACCGGAACCGAAACCCTGGACCCGTCACCCGGCATCCACTCCCCCGAAGGCAGCAGAAAATAAGTTCCCCGCTGCGTCTCCTCTACGCCAATGTAGGTGACATACATAAACTCACCGGGACCAATCTGCCTCAGCGCCCCGTTCTTTTCCATGGCGGCTTGCAGGCTGCCATAAGTATTTGTATAAGGCTCGGTAATCTTGTAATACAAATAAGGTACAGCGTTCAGGGCATCTTCCGGTTTGGCGGCAGGCAAGGGCAGGGGAGGGTAAGCATATCCCTGACGCGCCAAATCTGTCAGCACCGCGGAAGGACCGAGCGCGAGACAATCATCCGGCGCTTGCAGGTACACCCCAGGCTGGCAAATCACCGCCCCGTCGCCCCCTTCCCCCGCCTCCGCCAACGCAATTTGCCAGGGGAAGAAGCCAAAAGCCCCCCAAAACGCCAAAAACCAGATAAATTTAATCTTCGCCATGCTTCATTCCAACCTTCCATAAAATTGGTGGCAAATCAGCCGCCACACGAAAATTATACCTGCGAGTCCTGCCAAACAAGGTTGCCTGCCCCGCCCGCCTCCGCGCCTAACTGCAAACTCTTTGTAAGTCTCATGCTATAATATGCGAACTCGATTGTACTTGACACACAAAAACCGCTGTGCTAAAGTAAACCCAATTGCGACCGTTCTCACCAGACGGCGCATTATTCTTTGCCAGGAGGACTGTCTTGTCTAAATCTCGCACCCAACAAATGGTGGACCGCCTGCGAACCCTGCAAGCCTCTTCACCGGATATCGAAGCCTCGGCAATCGTAAGCGTAGACGGTCTTAGCATTGCTTCCGCTCTGCCCCAAGGCGTGGAAGAAGACCGCGTTTCTGCCATGTCTGCGGCAATGCTCTCCCTCGGTGAGCGCATCGCCAACGAACTGGGGCGCGGCTCTTTAGAGCAGGTTTACATCAAAGGCGAGAAAGGCTTTGTCGTCCTCATGTCTGTTGGCGAAGAAGCCGTACTTACCGCACTTGCGCGCGAACAAGCCAAACTTGGGCTTATCTTCCTGGATATGCGCCGCGCAACTGACGACCTCGAAAAACTCATCTAAGGCGGAGACGACTATGAGCCCTATGCCAAAAGCCGGTTTGTATTACCCCAGCAAATTTGGGTTGATTGCCATCAAAGCCCTGGAAGAAGTGATGGGCAAGAACGGTCTTAACGCCATTCTCAACCTTGCTGGTCTCACCAACTACATCGACAGTTACCCGGCAGATACGCTGGATAAAACCTTTGACTTTGCCGACCTTTCCTCCATTAACATCGGGCTGGAGGAGATGTACGGTCCTCGCGGCGGGCGGGGCTTGGCGCTTCGCGCTGGTCGCGCCACCTTTTCCGATGGACTTAAAAGCTTCGGCGCTCTTGCCGGGGTGGGAGACCTTGCCTTTAAGGTCTTGCCCCTGCAAGCCAAACTCCGCATTGGCGTTCCGGCTATGGCGAAAATCTTCAGCCAGGTCAGCGACCAGTACAGCACGGTGGAAGAGCGCGAGAACGAAATCGTTTACACCATTCACAAATGCCCGGTTTGTTGGGGACGCAGCGGGGTGGACAAACCCGTCTGCTTCATCGCCGTAGGTCTTTTGCAAGAGGGTCTTAAATGGGTTTCGGGCGGCAACGAATTCCGCGTTAACGAATCTCGCTGCATGGGCTTGGGCGATGAGGTTTGCGAATTCATTATCCAAAAAGAACCGATTGGCTAACGCCAGTCTTGAGGCATTACGCTGTGGCAGAGACAAAACCGAAAATCCTCATAGTGGAAGATGACCTGGACGTTGCGGATATGCTCAACGCCTATTTCCGGGTTCAGAGTTACGAAGTGCTGACCGTTAACTGGGGGGAAGATGGCGTGCGTGCTGCAAGCACCGCCCGCCCCGACCTC
>DYNS01000130.1:0-5909 GCA_020720965.1 Anaerolinea sp.
GTATACGAGGTATTCCTTGCCGCTGTCGTAGTTGATGTAGTTGGCGCGGATGCTGGTGCGGGCGGTGAGAAGCAGGAGGAAGCCGAACACAGTCAGGGTGAGCAGGGCAAGAGCCTGACCTGAATCCCATTCTTGCAGCAGGCGGAAGAGTCCGTAGCCGGAGGCTATCATCCCCAGGAGGGCAAAGACGAGGTTGCTGCTTGCCTGTAGTTGGGTCAGGTCGGTGCCGGAGAAGGGCGCGGGGCTGCCAAACAGGGCGGCGAGAGTTCCGGCGGCGCTGAGGGTGAAGGTGAGGAGCAATGCCAGGGTGATGGCGGCTTTTTGCTGGGGCAGTTCTTTCCAGCGGATGCTATTGAAGACGGCACCCACCCCCCAGCCGCCGAGGAGGATGAAGGGCAGGGTGATGTGAACGGTGAGCCAGGGCATTCTTTCCCCGGCGATGCTGAAAGCGATGAGGGCGGAAAAGGACCACCAGAGGAGCAGGGCGTAGGTGAGGGAGGGTTTGGTTTCTCCTTCCTGCGGGGCGCTTCTCCATTTCCAAATTCCCCAAACGGCGGCAAAGAGGGCGGCGAGGAGGGGCAGGTATTCGTACACGGGCACTTGCAGGAGGGTGTAGTAGTAAAGCGGTTGGCTTCCGCGTTCCACGCCGTGCTGTTCTATCCAATAGCCCAAGGAGCCGATGACCCCGGTGAAGAAGCCGACTCCGTTGGTGAAGAGGCTGGTGTAGAACAGGGTGATGATGCCGTAGTGCAGAAGGGCGGCTTTCCACCACAGGTCTTTCTTCCACCATAAGCCCAGGGCAATGCTGATGGCGAGGATGGGTAGGAGGAATGCCAGAGCGGTGAGAATGCCGGTGGGCCACGAGTAGTCTGTAAGGCTCAGGTTGCCCAAAATACTGGGCAGAGCCTTTTTGGCAATGCTCTCAAAAAAGGCGGTGAGCATGGGCAGGGTGAGGGTGCCGACCAGCATGAGCAGGTCGAAGGAGCGTTCTTTGCGAATTTCTTCCATCCCATAGCCTGTCCAGGCGAAGTAGATGGAGGCAGCCAGGGCGGCAACCGCTACCAGGGCGGCGGCGATGAATCCGTAGGGTGGGTTGGCGGCGGGGGTGAGGCTTTCGACGCTGATGGCTGGTTCGGGGGCGCTTTGCAGGAGGAGGGCTATCCCTATCGCTACAACGGAGAGGATGAGGCTGATGATGAACCCGTAAAAAGATTGTTCCTTTGCCCAGGTGGCGCGGGTTAGTTGGGCAATGAGTAGAGCCGCCAAAAAGAGCAGTATTTGGGCAGTGTAAATGAAGGAGGTTTCTTTTACGGTGAAGTGCAGCACCATTGCCGCCGTCAGCAGGTAGAGATGTTTGGCGGAGCCTTCTTCCAGGTAGCGCAGGATGGCGTAAAAGCTGAGCAAGCCAAACAGGGCAACAAAGGCTTCGTTGCGGACGTATCGCCCATAGTAGAGCATGTAGGGTGAGACGAGCATCATCAACCCGGCGGCGAGTACCCCCCAGCGCCCCAGGTAACGCCGCCAGTACCACAACGCCCACACGGTGGCGATGCTGAACAGAACCGCCGGAATGCGGGCAGTAAAGTCGCTTGCGCCAAAGATGAAGTAAGAGAGCGCCAGCATGTGAAACTGCAAGGGTCCGTGCATCATGGGGTTGTGCTGGTATCCCTGCCCCCGGTAAAAGGTCCAGGAGAAGTAGGTGTGCAGGCTTTCATCGTGGCTCATTACCCGCGTTTCCAAGTCGTAAAAGCGGGTGAGCACTGCCAGTAAAACGATGAGACTGAAGAATAAAACTTCAGCGTTAAGCCAGGGGAGGCTGGGGAAGGGGGTGGAGTCGAGCCAGTTGCGTTTTTCTTGGTTCATAATTCTCTCGTAGTGGGAAGGGTTGTGAGGTCTGGGTTTGTTTCTCCGGCGCGGGAGGCGAGCTGCCCGCAGCCTGCCTGAATGTCGATTCCGCGCCGCATCCGAATGGTGCAGGGGATTCCGTTTTCTTCCAATGTCTGACGAAAGGCTTCTGCCCTTTCGCGGGTGGTTGCCTGCCCCTGATAGCCGGTGGTGGGGTTGAGTGGGATGGCGTTGACGTGGCAAAGCATTCCCCTTAGCAGGGCTGCCAGTTTGCGGGCTTCTTCTGGGGTGTCGTTGACCCCGTGAATGAGCGCCCACTCGAAGGTGATTCGGCGCCCGGTGGCATGGACGTATTCCCGGCAGGCGCGAATCAGTTCCCGCACCGGGTATCGCTTGTTGACCGGCATCATGCCCTCGCGCAGGCTATCTTCTGCCGCGTGCAAAGAGACTGCCAGGTTCACCTGCCGTTTTTCGCGGGTAAACCGTTCTATGGCGGGAATTAAGCCGGAAGTAGAGATGGTGAAGCGTCTTGCTCCAAAATGGTAGCCGTCTGGGTCGTTCAGGCGGTCGATTGCCGCCAGGGTATTGTCGTAATTGTGGAAAGGCTCGCCCATGCCCATGACCACGACATTGGTCACTGCCTGCCCCTCCGCGTGCAGCAAACGGGCGTAGTGCATCACCTGCGCCACAATCTCTCCGCTGGAAAGGTGACGGAAGAAGCCCATTTGCCCGGTGGCGCAAAAGGTGCAGCCCATGGCGCAACCCACCTGGGTGGAGATGCACAAGGTGCGGCGTTTGTCGTAGCGCATTAACACCGCTTCCACCTGTTTGCCATCTGCCAGGCGGAAGAGGGTTTTGCGGGTTTGTCCATCGCTGGAATCCAGGCGCAGACTGGGGGTCAGTGGTTCAAAGGTCAGTTCCGCCGTCATTTTCTCGCGCAGGGGCTTGGGCAGGGTGCTGAACTCTTCTGCCGATGCCCAGAAGTTTTTATACACCCCCTGCCAAATTTGTTTGGCGCGGTAAGCGGGCTGCCCCCAACCGGCTAAAAGCTCCGTCAGGTCTGCCAGATTCAGGTCGTAAAAGAGGGTGTTGCTCATGCGCCGGTCAGTTCCGTCAGGTTTGTGGCAATCCGGTCTATGGAGGGGCTCCAGGCTTGCGCCTGCGCCAGGGTGGACACCCCGGAAAGGACGAGAGCAACCGGGCAGCCTATTGCCTGCCCCCCGGCAATATCCGTCTCCAACCGGTCGCCAACCACCCAGGTGCTTTGGCGCGGGGTTCCTAGCCTTTGCAGCGCCATTTCCAGCATAAAGGGGTGGGGTTTCCCGGCAAAGGTGGGTTCCACCCCAGAGCCGGTGATGAGGGTGGCAAGCCATGCACCCGCGCCGGGGATTTCTCCGCGTGGGGTGGGGAAGGTTTTATCGGGGTTGGTGGCAAAGAAGGGTTTTCCGGCGCGAATGAGCAGGTTGGCTTCGGACATTTTCTCGAAGGAGATTTTGCGGTCAATCCCAAAGATGACCGCTTCTGCGTCTTTTGCCTGTTCCAGGGGCAAAACCACCAGACCTTTGCCTGCCACCGCTTCCAAAACGCCGCTCTCGCCGATGACAAAAACCGGCGCGCCCTGGGGTAGTTGGCTGGCTACCAGTTCCGCCACCGCATGGGAGGAGGTGACAACCTGCCAGGGTTGTACCTGAACGCCCAGCCCGGCGAGTTTTTGCTGGTACTGCTCCACTGTGCGGGTGGAGTTGTTGGTTGCCAGAATGACGGCTATGCCGCGCTCTTGTAGGTGGGCAAAAATACGGGGCAGGTCGCCAATCGGTTCGGCATCTCGCCAGAGAACGCCGTCCATATCCAGGATGAGTCCGGTGGTGTTGGGGGGGAGTTGGTTGGGCATGGCGGCAATTATAACGGCACAATTTGGTTAAAAACTGCTTTGCCGCAGAGGCTGAATCACCAACCCCTCCCCCAGCGGGGGAGGGGTTGGTGTGAGGGAAAAGCAATACAGCCTGCCTGCTAATCTTCCAGCGTGCTAAGGTCGCCTTCTGGCAGACCCTGGGCGCGGGCTTTGAGAACCCGGCGCATAATTTTGCCGGAGCGGGTTTTGGGCAGTTTATCGATAAAGCGCACTTCTTCCGGGCGGGCAATGGGACCGAGATGTTTGGAGACGTGTTGCCGCAGGTCTTCGGAGAGTTTTTCGGTGGGGGCGAAGCCGGGTTTGAGTTGCACAAAGCAGGAGATGGCTTGCCCTTTTACCTCGTGCGGTAAACCAATCGCCGCCGATTCGGCGACTGCCTCGTGGGTTATTAACGCGGATTCGATTTCGGCTGTCCCCAGGCGGTGCCCACTGACTTTGATAACGTCATCTACCCGACCGATAATCCAGTAATAGCCGTCTTTGTCGCGCCGGGCGCTATCGCCGGTGAGGTATTTGCCGGGGTATTTGCTCCAGTAGCCTTTGACGTAGCGGTCGGGGTCTTTGTAGATGGTGCGGAGCATGGAGGGCCAGGGGCGGGTGAGGACGAGGTAGCCTTCTGCGCCGTCTTCCACCGGGTTGCCTTCTTCGTCTAAAATTTCCGCAACCTGACCAAAGAAGGGACGGGTTCCAGAGCCGGGTTTGAGGGGGACGACCGGGGTGGGGGTAATCATAAAAGCGCCGGTTTCGGTTTGCCACCAGGTATCCATAATGGGGCATTTTTCCTTGCCGATGACGCGGTGGAACCACTTCCAGGCTTCCGGGTTAATGGGTTCGCCTACGGTGCCGAGCAGGCGTAGGGAGGAGAGGTCGTGTTTGTTGGGCCACGCTTCTCCGAAGCGCATGAGGGCGCGGATGGCGGTGGGGGCGGTGTAGAAGATGGTGATGCCGAAGCGTTCTATCAGTTGCCACCAGCGATTGGGGTAGGGGTAGGCGGGTCCGCCCTCAAATAAAAAGACGGTTGCGCCGTTGAGGAGGGGTCCGTATGCCAGATAGGAGTGACCGGTAATCCAACCGGGGTCGGCGGTACACCAAAAGCGGTCTTCATCGTTGAGGTCGAAGACGTATTTGAGGGTGGTGTAGGTCCCTACCATGTAGCCGCCGTGTGTGTGCAGGATGGCTTTGGGTTTTCCGGTGGAGCCGCTGGTGTAGAGGATGAAGAGCGGGTCTTCTGCGTCCATCACTTCGGTGGCGCATTTGCCATTGGCAACCGGCAGGGCGCACAGGTCGTGATACCAGTGGTCGCGCATGGCTTCCATAGGGATGTCGTGCCCGGTGCGTTTGACGACAATGACGTTTTCTACGGTGGGACAGTGCCGGAGCGAGTCGTCTACAATCCGTTTTAGTTCCACCAGTTTGCCGTTTTGCATGGAGCCATCACTGGTGATGACGAGTTTGGATTCCGAGTCGGCGATGCGCCCTTGCAGGGCATCCACGCTGAAGCCGCCAAAGACGACCGAGTGAATTGCCCCAATTTTGGCGCAGGCGAGCATGGCGAACACGATTTCTGGAATGCGCCCCATGTAGATGGTGACGCGGTCGCCTTTGGTGATGCCCATGGATTTGATGATGTTCGCCATCCGGTTTACTTCGCGTTGCAGGGCGTAGTAAGAGAAGGTGCGTTCCGATTTCCCGTCCTCCGCCTCCCAGATGATGGCGAGTTTGTTCTTGCGGAAGGTCTTCATGTGGCGGTCTACGGCGTTGTGGGCGATATTGACCTTTGCGCCGGTGAACCATTTGTAAAAGGGCGCTTGGCTTTCGTCCAGCACTGTGTCCCATTTTTGGAACCATTCCAGCTCTTCGGCTTCTTTCTCCCAAAAGCCTTCCAGGTTGTCGCGGGCAAAGGCGGCGGTTTCGTCCCAGTCTTTTAGGTTGGCATGGGCGATTGTTTCGGGGGATGGGAAGTAAACTTCCCCTTCCATTGCGGGCTTTTCTGGCATAACAGACTCCTCCTGAGCAAAATTTATCTCACAATATACAGGGTATCGAATGGCAAATCAAGACTTTTGGCGTTTTGCTTACAGAAGCCGGTCGCCGCCTGCCACCGAATCGGCGCGGAAGTGGCAGCCCCGGCTTTGACGGTTGTGTCGGGGGG
>DYNS01000130.1:5921-7871 GCA_020720965.1 Anaerolinea sp.
CACAATGAGAGCGGCTTCTACGGCGTTTCGCAAGCCGATTAATCCATCGCTCAGTTTGGTTTTGCGGTAGAAACTTTCCACTTCGTTTTGCAAGTGACGCAGTTCCCGAATGGCGCGGGAGAGCCTATCGCCGGAGCGGATAAGCCCCACGTAGTGCCACATCACATTTTGGATGGTTTGCATATCGCCTGCCACCAGTGCCGGGTCACATTCTTTGGTCAGGTTGGTTTCGTCCCAGGCGGGGATGTCTTGGGCTTGGGGCAGGAAACTGCCTGCCAGTCGCTGCTGAATGTGTTCGGCGGCGCGTTCTCCGTACACCAGCCCTTCCAGCAGGGAAGTGCTTGCCAGGCGGTTGGCTCCGTGCAAGCCGGTACATGCCACCTCCCCAACCGCATACAGGTTTTGGATGTTCGTCTCGCCCCAGGTATTGACGGCGACTCCGCCGCAGGAGTAGTGGGCTGCCGGTACAACGGGAATCGGCTCACGGGTTATATCAATGCCTACCCGCGCACAGGCGGCGAAGATGTTGGGGAAGCGGGCGCGAAGCGATTCGGCGGGCATGTGGCTGCCAATATCCAGCAGAACATGCGAGTAGCCGTGCGCTTCCATTTCGCTGTGAATGGCGCGGGAGACGACATCACGCGGGGCGAGGTCTTTCCATTGCGGGTCGTATTTGTGCATAAACGGCGCTCCCTCCGGCGTGAGCAAAATTCCGCCTTCGCCGCGCACCGCCTCGCTGATGAGAAACCCCTCCGCACCGGGGACTGCCAGAGCGGTGGGGTGAAATTGAATATATTCGGCATTCAGGATGCGTGCTCCGGCGCGGTGCGCCATTGCCAAACCATCGCCGCGTGCGCCGGGGGGGTTGGTGGTGTTGCGGTACAGCCGCCCCAGCCCGCCGGTTGCCAAAAGGGTGGCTTTTGCCAGGGTGCGGTGAATGGCTTTGCCTGCGCCGTCAAAAACGTAGGCTCCGTAACAGGCTACCGGGGCGTAGGTATCCAGTGGGTTGCGGGAGTGATGCGGGTAGGTTATCAGGTCTACGGCGGTGGCGTTGGTGATGAGTTCGATGTTGGTTTGGCGGCGAATTGCCTGTATCAAGCCTTCCATAATGCTTCGCCCGGTTCCATCGCCCACATGCAGGATGCGGCGGCGGGAGTGCGCCGCCTCCTGACCGTAGGCAAGGTCGCCGCTGGAAGTGGTATCAAACCGGATTCCTGCTTCCGTAAAAAGGAGATTTTCCAGCCTGGGGGGTCCTTCTTCCGCCAAAATTTTGGCTGCCTGGGGAAGGGATGCTCCGGCTCCGGCTTCCAAAATGTCATGCACCAGCAAGGCGGGGCTGTCTCCTCTGCCGCGATGGATGATTCCGCCCTGGGCATAACGGGAGTTGGATTCGTGCGGGTCTGTCTCGCGGGTGATGAGGATGATGTGTCGCGTCGGGTCTTTTGCCAGCCTTAGCGCCGCGCTTGCCCCGGCGATGCCTGCGCCAATGATGAGGACATCGGTTGTTTTCATGGGTCAGCCAATCTTTATCATGCGGTCTACTGCCGCAAAGGCGCGGGCGCGGATTTCCTCCGGCACTTCTATGACCGTGCGATGATGCAGGAGGGAATCGCGCACGTTTTCCATCGTAATCATGTTCATGTGTGGGCAGCGCACCATGCACAGGCGCAAAAGGTCTTTGTGTGGGTTGGCGGCGGCGATATTGTCGCCCATGGAGCATTCCGTCAGCACCAGGAAGTGCGGGGCGGGGCTTTCCTGCACGAACTTAATCATTGCATTGGTGCTGCCAGAGTAATCTGCGGCGGCAACCACCTCCGGCGGGCATTCCGGGTGGGTGAGAACTGCTACATCCGGGAATTGTTCGCGCACGGCGCGAATATCCTCCACCGTAAATTGGTCATGCACTTCGCATTTGCCATGCCAGCCAATCATCTGCACATCCAGCAGGGA
>DYNS01000131.1 GCA_020720965.1 Anaerolinea sp.
CCCCGAAGCCGCCGCCCGCCTGGAGCGAGTTCTGACAACTGACCCCGGCATGGGGGTTGTCCGCCATGCAGACGCGGGCTACGAAATCGCCATCGAAACCGCCAAAAAACACGGGATGAAACTTCCCATGTTGAAATAAGTGGCAAAATCCTCACCATCCGCCCTCCCCCCGATAGGGCAGAAGACTCAAAAGCCCCTCCCCCGGCGGGGGAGGGGCTGGGGTGAAGGCAACTGACTTTTACGCCCATCCAAAATCGTCCCGCTCGGCTTGGGTAAGGAAAGCGGTTAAATCCAACTGCAAGGGGCAAACCGAAATCTGCCGTTTTTTCAACAGGGTATACACATCCGTATCTTCCGGCTCACGCTGCCAATCCAAAGCCAACTCATACCCCACCGTCCCCGGCACATCCCAACTGGAGCGTTGAGCGGCAACCGGCATGTAATAGCGCTGCTGCGAAACCCGCGTCCACTGCCAGGGGGTTTGGCGCGTGGCGGTGGAGGGGATGTCAATTTTCAACACCTGTGCCACGCCAGGTAAGCCACGCTCCACCACAAGGCGGGCAAAATACAAAGTAATCTGCGCCGCTTCCGAAAAATCCACCTCGGTGGAATAAGAAAGGTGATGGGCTTTTTCCGTCTCCAGCGAAACCGCCAGGGCAGGAATACCCATGGAAGCCGCCTCCAACGCCGCGCCCACCGTGCCAGAGATGGTGATGCCGCTGGCAAGATTCTCACCATAGTTGATGCCGGACACGACCAAATCCGGCGGCTGGGGCATCACCTCCAGCAAAGCGTGCTGCACTGCCTGAGCGGGAGAGCCGCCCACCGCGTGGACTGTCCAATCCTGCCCGTTTACGCGCATCGTCTCCACCCGAATCAGCCCATCGGATGTGCTTGGCAAGCTGCGCCCCATGCCAGAAGACTGCTCACGCGGGGCGACAACAGTCACATACCCCAAAGAAGAAAGCGCCGCCGCCGCTGCCCACAAACCCGGCGAGCGGATTCCATCGTCATTGGTCAACAAAATCTGAAGTCTATCCACAGAAAAATCCTCCTTGTTAGGGGTTGTAAAACAAAAAGAGCGGCAACGAAATTCGTTACCGCTCCTGTGCGCCCTCGGCGCGACTCGAACACGCGACCTATTGCTCCGCAAGCAAGCGCTCTATCCACTGAGCTACGAGGGCATTTGCGAGACGATATTCTACCGCAGAGAATTTTTTCGGTCAAGGGGGTAAACTTTTGGCGGTTAGGATAAGACCTGATAGGCTTGAATGGCGTTTTCGCGCCCACGCAGGCTGATGGCTCCCACCCTTTGAAAGGTGTATTTGGCGCTAATGGCGGCGACAGTGGCGGGACCTACGATAATTTTGTAAGGGCGGGCGTATTCCTGCAGGCGATAAGCCACGTTTACCACATCGCCAATGACGTTAAACTCGGCGCGTTCTTTGGTGCCAACGTAGCCGACCATGGCGCTGCCGGTGTTAATCGAGATTCCAATCACAATCCGCCTGCCTTCATCCAGCGAGCCGGTGCGGTTGGTTACGGTAATCAACTCCCGCCCGGCAGAAACGGCTTTCTCCTCGGTCGATTCTCCGGCTTCGTTCTGCGGAAAGATTCCCAAAATGCCATCTCCGAGGTATTTAACCATGCCCTTGTAACGGAAGATGATTTGGGAGGCTTCCTGGTAAAAATTGTTGAGGATGGAGGCAAAGTGTTTGGGTCCCAGCTTTTCTGCCAGGGCGGTGGAGTTGGCAATGTCGGAAAAGAGGACGGTGACTTTTTGCTCTTCCAGACCGGGCAGTTCGCCGGTGGAGAGGTAGTCTTTTAGCAGGTATTCCGCTTCGGTGGGGGAGACAAAGCGCAACAGCAGGCGGCGGGTTTGCTCTTCGGCGCGGATTTTATCCAGCAGGTCGGTGCGTTGGATGGTGAGGGCGGCCTGGTGGCTGATGGCGATTGCGAGCTGCAGGTCGCGCCGGGCAAAGGGGCGGGTTCCCGGTTTGGATTTGCTCATGCTGATAAGCCCCAGGGTTTCTTCCCCGCTGACGATGGGGACGTACATGAAGGCGGGAGTTACCTCGGCGGTGCGGTTGCGGAGGGCTTTTTGGGCGAGGGGGTCTATGAGGGCAGAGGTTTGCAGGGCTGCCAGCTCGCGGCGCAGAAGGATTTGGCAGTTGTCTACCCCCATCACACGCTTCATCAGGGCTGTTACTTCCCGGATGGCGGTGGGGCTGTCTAAAACGGTGTTGAGTTTGCTGGCGACTTCGACGAGCAGGATGGCGTGCTCGTCTAGCGATTCCAGCATCAGCTCACGGGTGTAGAGGTGGGTGCTGGCTTGCTGGGGTTGCTCTGAGTTTTGGTGGGTAATGTGCAGGACAACCTGCCCAATGCGTACCTGGTCTTCGGGGTTGAGTTGGGCGGTTCCGTATAGGCGTTGATGGTTGATGTAGGTTCCGTTGGTGCTGCCTTCGTCCGTGATGGTGAGGTAGTCGTTGGCTTCGTCCAGGGTGATGCGGGCGTGTTGGCGGGATGCACCAGAGTCGTTTATGGGGATGTTGTTAAAGCTGGCTCGCCCCAGGGTTAGGCTGCCGGGTGGGATGGGGATGGTTTTTGGTTCTTGCTCTGGGGCGTTAAGGATGATGTACCACATAGATAAGCGTTTAGGATTTTTCCAAAAAGCCGGTGGCGCGTCCTTCTTCATCGTCCATGATGATTTTAAGGGTGTGGTCGCGGCGATAGTCTTGTATGTCTATCAGTCGCAGGACGTTGAGGAGGCTGGGGTCGGCGTTTTTGTATCGTTCCGAGAGGCGGTTGGGGGTGGCGTAAAAAATGCTGCGGTTAAAGACAACATCCGGGTCATCCAGGTAAATGGCGAGGGGGTAGATGTGGGCTTCCATCAGGTCTTGGAAGAAATGGGTGCCGAAGGATGGTTCGGGGGAGGTGCCGATTTCCTGCCCGGAGAGTTCGATGAGGGCTTTGGTGTTGTAAATGTCGCCGTAGGCAACATGAACGCCGAGGTCGGGGGTGGATGTGCCCCATCTGCCGGGTCCGATGCAGATGAATGCCTGGTCTTTGAGGGCTTCGTTAAGTTGGCTGATGGCGCGTTGCAGGCGGCTGCGTTCCGAGGCGGAGGGCAGGCTGAAGTAGCCTTCCGGGGTGACGAAGAGGATGTAGCGAATTTCGGAGATGACTCCGTGCGGGACCATGCGGCGGGTGGAGAAGACAATATCCTGGGCGGGCAGGTCGGTGGGGGTGAGGGCGGGTTCTTCCTGGGTGTTGATGTGGCTCTGGGTGCGGCATTGCAACAGGGTGATGCGGACGCCGGGGTTGATGGTTTGCGGGTCGGTGACTTGTACGGTGAATTCGGTATCTACCGGGGAGTTGTATTCTTCTTCCAGAATGGCTAATGCCTGGCGCATGTGGGAGGCGAAAGGGGTGCGGCGCAACATTTCGTCAAAGTTGATGACCATGTTCTGAATTTCGGCGGTGCTGGTGCGGATGGCGCTGAGGTAGCCGCCTTCGTCCACCTGGGCGATGTAGCGCAGGGGTTGGTAACGGGGGGTGAGAACTTGATGGACGGGCAGGCTGCGCAGGCTGTTGGTTTCAAAGTCTATGAGGTCTACATATTTTTGGGAGTAGCGCCGAATGGCTTCTGGCGAGGCGGCGGGGTGCAGCATGGGGTGGCTGAGGGCGACCAGGCGGGGGTGGTCGTTGGCGACTGTATCTACGGCGCGGGTTCCCAAGCCCCATACCAGGCGCAGGAAACCGTCTTCCCGCCGAATTTGGGGAGACCAGCGGTATAGGTTGCGACTAAAGGCGACCCCTGCGCCGTGCGGCAGGAAGTATTTGCCGTATTGTTCGCCTTGCACAAACTGAATCAGTACGGCGATGCGCTCATCATATTCCACCAAGCCGCGATGATGGCGGTAGAGCAGGGCATCCGGGTTAAGTCCGCTGGCGTAGACGCGGGCAATTGCCTGGGTGAGGGCTTGCAGGTTCTCTTGCGGGGTTCCCTGGTTGGGGAGGAAGAAGCTGTCGTATTTTCCGGCAAAGGCGGTTCCCAGGCTGTCTTCCAGCAGGCTGGAAGAGCGGACGATGAGGGGGCGGTTTTGGGCTTCGGAAATGACCGCCTGCAAGCGTTCCACAATGTCTTCGGGGAAGATTCCGCGTTGGAATTGTTGGGCAATGACGGGGTAGTCGGCGCGGATTTGCTCTTCGGGTTTGTATTTTTGGTCTGCCCAATGCAGAAGCCCGTTGGCGGAAAGGAAGGTGTAGAAAACATCTGAGGCGAGGAAGTAGGAAACCGGTATCTGAAAGGCTTCGCGCACTTCTGGCGGGGCAACCTCCCGAATGATTCGGTAGGCAAGCAACATTCCGGCAGATTTGCCTCCAATTTTGCCATAGCCAATTTTACGGCTTTGCAGTTCTTGTAAGTCGCCTACGGTGAACCAGCGCCGGGCAATTTTGAGGTAGGAAAGATGGTCGCTGATGAGGGTGCGGATGAGGACGACTTTAATTTCTTGCAGGCGGGCTTCCAGGTGTTTGCGTTTTTCCGGGGGCAGGCGTTCTATCATCTGCGCCTGTTGAAAGAGCATTTCCTGGGGGGCAAGTTCCGGGTTAAAGGTGACGATGTTAGGAATTTCGCCGCGCTCGCCCACTGTTTGGCGCACGAGCGACTCAAATTCTTCGTAAGGCAGGTTGTAAGAGAAATAGAAATCGGTGAGGGTGTCGCGCATCCGCTCCAGGCGCAGTTCCCAAATTTCAAAGGGTTCCTGGTTAAAAGGTTCGGTCAGTCCCTCCCTGGTTTGGGAGGCAATTGCCCTGCGGCGCGCCTGGCTTTCAAACCGCTCCGGCTGAATAATGCCGCGCTTAAACAGCTCGGCGCGCATCTTTTCTCGAATGCGCGGCGCGAGGATGGGGTATTGGGTGAGAGCGAGGTAAATATTTAAGACCGGGTCGGATGATGGGTGAGGGAGAGTCATGGCAGTTGGGAGGTCTGGTACAAAATGCAGTCTGCCTTCGTAGTGCGTTTTGGGGATGCGCTACGAAGGCAGTATTTTTCTTCTTTTTCGCCGCAATTGCCCCAGGTGCATGGGCATAATGACATGGATGAAGTTATCATCCCCTACCGGGCGAACCACCCCCGGCGCATTGGAGGCAGAGGTTTCTATTGCCACGTTGGGCGTTTTGATAACCTCCAACACTTCGCGCAAGAATTTGACGTTGAAGGCAATCAGCAGGGGAACCCCGTCCACCGTTGCTTCCACAATCGTCTCGTTAGAGCCGGTTTCCTCGCTGTTGGCGGAAATTTCCACCTCACCAGGCTGCAACTCGCCCGCGTTTTTAATGTTCATCCGCACGACGTTGGTGCCTTCGCGGGCAAAAATCTCTGCCTGACGGCAGGCTTTGAGCAAAGAGGCAGTGGAAACCAGGGTGCGCGATTTGTGGCTGCGCGGGATAATTTGATGATAATCCGGGAAGGTTCCATCAATCAGCTGCGAGGCAAGTTCCACATCCTTCACCCGGAAGATGACCTGCCCTCGCCCTTTGGGTAGCACCATCTGAATCACCTGCTCGCCATCCGAGGCAATCCGCGCCAGTTCTTGCAAAGCCCTGGCGGGGATAATCGCCGTTACCGGGGCGGGAGCGGCGCTGGAAAGGACAGCCTTGCGTACCGAAAGCCGGAAGCCATCCGCTGCCGCCATCGTCAGGGTATCCCCTTCCACATGCAGCAGAACACCCATCAACACCGGGCGCGATTCATCGGTGGAGGCGGCAAACGCCACCTGCTGAATCATTTCCTTAAAATCCGCCACGTTAATCGCAATCGCGCCCTCAAACTCCGGCACGGGCAGGGGCGGGAATTCTTGCGCGTCAATGCCCTTAATCTCGTTGGTGGAAGAGCCAGAGCGCAAGTTAAGGGTTTGGGTACGCGGCTCCAGAATGAGGCTCACCTGCGGGTCTGGCAGAGTTCCCACCAGGTCGGCAAAGGTGCGGGCAGGGATGGTAGTGGAGCCTTCCTCCTCCACCCTTGCGCCAATCCAGCAGGTGATACCCATCTCCAAATTGGTGGCGGAAAGGCGCAAACGCCCCTCATCCGTAGCAATCAGCACGTTGGCAAGTACCGGCAGGGTGCTGCGGGGCGAAACAGCCCGCGAGACAACCCCCAGACCCTTCGCCAAGTTTTCTTGAAGCACAGTTACTTTCATCGGCGTTTCCTCCTGCTAAAAATTTGGCTAGAAAGCCCTATTTTACATCATTTATAATAACCGCCATGAATTCGAGAAACCTGCAAAAAGCCGCCCTGCGCGGCGAACCCTCGTATGTATGGAGAGCCGGGCAAGAACGGCGCTTAAAAATCATTCAACAAGCCGCCCAGGAACGCATAAGCGGCAGGATATTGGAAAACGGCTGCGGCGTGGGCATGTACGTGGAAAAAATCCGCGCCCTCGGCGGGCAGGTTTTTGGTCTGGAATTTGACCTGGAACGCGCCACCGAAGCCGGACTCCGCAACCCGAACATTGCCAACGCCGCCGGAGAATTTCTGCCCTACCCCAGCGCCTGCTTCGACCTCATCCTCAGCCACGAGGTGCTGGAGCATGTCGCAGACGACCAACGCGCCGCCCGCGAAATGGTGCGGGCGCTCCGACCCGGCGGCAGAGCGGTCATCTTCGTCCCCAATCGGGGCTACCCCTTTGAGACTCACGGCATCTATTGGGCGGGCAAATATCGCTTTGGCAACATTCCGCTCATCAACTACCTGCCCAGCTTCTGGCGTAACCGGCTTGCCCCGCATGTGCGGGTATACACCCGGCAGGGGTTGCAAAATCTCTTTGCGGGTTTGCCGGTACGGGTGGTGGAACATCGCATCATCTTTGGGGCATACGACAATCTCATTGCCCGCTTTGGCATGGGGGCAAAAGCCCTGCGTGCCATTCTGCAATGGCTGGAGGCAACCCCCCTGCAATGGTTTGGGCTTTCGCACATTCTTATTGTGGAAAAAATCACTCATCAAATTTGACAGGAAAACAACAACACATATTGACACGCAATTGCAATTTTGCTATAGTAATCAAAGGGTGAGGATGTGCCTTGCCCAAGTTAGTAAATTGTTTTGGAGGACATGATGAAAAGGAAGTTGTTATCTGTTGTAGCGCTTGTTTCCATCCTTGCCATGCTGTTCAGCGTAGCAGCCGCCCCGGCAAACGTGACCGGGCTCACCTTTCTGGGTGTTCACTTTCAGGGTTCCAAGGGCTTGGTCTTCAAATTCGCCATCAGCGGCGATGTTGGCAAAGAAAGTTTTGATGGCTATGTAAATTTCAGCGGCAAACAGTACAACCTGGATTGCAACGTCAGCGATGACGGCAAGACCCTGGTCTGCGTGGGCGGCGATGGCATTAACAAACTCGGCGGTAACACTGTGTACGGCACCGTGAATGGCTTCCCCTTCACGGCACAACTACCCAACGCGGTGTGCAGCTGGTACGTACTGACAACTTACAACGATGGTTCATCCTATTCTGACTGGGAAGGCAATTGGTACTACTGGCTTGATGGCAATGAAATTGATGAATATCGTAGTTACTTAACTGAGTGGGGAGAAACCGAAGTCTCTCTAACTTGTCAAACGTCTCTTGCCCCTTGGCTGTGGGACTGGTATCGCTAAGAGCGCCCCACATAGTTATCTTAAAGAAGCGCCCCGCCTAACCGGCGGGGCGTTGTCTTAAACACCATAGTCTTTACATATTGACACGCAATTGCAATTTTGCTATAGTAACCAAAGGGTGAGGGTGTGCCTTGCCCAAGTTAGCAAATTATTTGGGTGTGTTTCATTTGAGTTGACGGCTGGATCAGACAGCCAAAGGTAGCCC
>DYNS01000132.1 GCA_020720965.1 Anaerolinea sp.
CAGCGACTCCTGCAAGTCGCGCCCGCCAATCAGGCGGGTACCAAGCCGCTTCAGGGCTTCAAACTGAGTCAGGGTATCGCTTCTCCAGCGGGTTTCCTCCTCAGATTCCGCCAGAGTCCCAAACGCATCCACCGCCTGCTGAAACAAAACCACCGCATCCGTAAACTGCCCGCGCCGGTTTTCCTCCGGCGAAGCAAGATACCCCGTCACCGCCGAAAGCATAGCGCGGGAAGCATCCTGCATGGCGGTAACGCTGGCTTGGTAAGCGGCATCCTCCGGGCGGCTGGGAATCCTATCCGTCTGGAGCAAAGACGCAAGTTGGGCTTGCGCCTCCAAAAACTCTTCCATCATCAGCGATTGCTGCTCGCGCAGGGTTATCAGGCTGTTGCCAGTGCTAGAAATCTGCCGATGCGCCTCCTCCAGCAAGGAAGCCCACTGCTGCTCCTGCTCCGCCCCCGCCAGACGGCGATAGGTCTGAACATCCTGAGAAAAATTCTCCAACCGACCCCGAAACTGAGTCTTAAACCCCGCCTCGCCGTTAATCTGATACCGATACAGCGCCGCTTCCGCATCCCGCAGGTGCGCGTTCATCTGCACCGCCACCAACTGCCGCTGACGGATGCCCTCCATCTCCTGCATGGAGTTGGAAATAGACCGCGCCAGATACACCAACGCGAAGATATTCGTCAGCACTGCGGAACTGAACAGCAGCACAAAAATAACCAAACGCCTGCGAAGCGACATGGAATAACTATAACCGAAAACGCAGCCCGCCGGAAATAAAAAAATGGCGAGGGCATCAATGCCCTCGCCATGGGGTTACATCAGCCCAATCTATTTAGCGTAATCCACCGAGCGGGTTTCGCGGATGACCGTCACCTTAATCTGACCGGGGTATTGCATGGTTTCTTCAATCTTCTTGGCAATATCCCGCGCCAACCGGGTAGATGCCAGGTCATCAATTTCATCCGGGCGGACGATGATACGAACCTCACGCCCCGCCTGAATGGCAAACGCCTGCGAAACGCCCTCAAAGGAGGTTGCCATTTCCTCCAGGGTGCGAATGCGCTTGATGTAGGCTTCCAGGTCTTCGCGCCTCGCGCCGGGTCTCGCCCCGGAGATGGCATCCGCCGCTTCGGCAATCACGGCTTCCACCGTATCCTGCTCCACCTCGTGATGGTGCGCGGCAATCGCATTCACCACCACCGGATGCACGCCGTAACGCTTGCAGAACTCCGCGCCCAGCCCGGCGTGTGTGCCTTCCTGATTATGGTCCATCGCCTTGCCAATGTCGTGCAAAAAGCCGCCCTGCTTAGACCATTCCACATTTGCACCCAACTCCGCCGCCAAAATGCCGGCGAGTTTTGCCACTTCCACCGCGTGCGAGAGTTGATTCTGCCCGTAGGAAGTGCGGAACTTGAGCCTGCCCATCATCCGCAGCACTTCGGGGTGCAACCCGGCAATGCCAGCGTCAAATGCAGCCTGGTCGCCCGCTTCGGCAATCACCTTCTCCACCGCTTTGGTTTCGTCTTCCACAATTTTTTCAATGTGCGCCGGGTGAATACGCCCATCCAGGGTTAGGCGGATGAGAGAGCGGCGGCCAATTTCACGCCGCACCGAGTCGAAGCAGGAGATGGTGACGGCTTCGGGGGTATCGTCCACAATCACATCCACCCCGGCGGCTTGTTCAAAGGCACGAATGTTGCGCCCGTTGCGGCCCACAATACGCCCCTTCATTTCCTCGTTAGGCAGGGTCACAACCGAAGAAGTAACCTCGGAAACATGTTCGGAGGCAACCCGCTGAATTGCATCCGCAATCAGTTTGCGGGCGCGTTTTTCACCTTCTTCGCGGGCTTCGGCTTCCACCTGGCGGATAATTCTCGCCATGTCGCCCCGCGCCTCTTTTTCCACCTCGTCCAAAAGGACTTTGCGCGCATCATCGCGGGTCATTTCGGCAATTTCTTGCAATTTATCCATCTGCTGCGCGTAAATTTTATCCACCTCGTTGGTGCGCCGGTCTAAAGCGCTCTGACGCTTGTTGAGGGTCTGTTCGCGCTGTTCCAACCTTTCGGCGCGATTATCCACCTCGGTACGGCGGCGGTCCAGGCGTTCCATCTCCCGGCTCAGTTCATTGCGGCGTTGAGTCAGGTCTTTTTCCGCGTCCTGGGTAAGTTTCAGCGCCCGGTCTCGCGCCTCCAACTCTACTTTGGAAGCCTTCTCGGTTGCAGCCTGAAGGATTCCCTGTGCCTGGGCGAGTTCTTCGCGGCGTTTTTTCTCCACCTGGTAGCGGTTGAAGAAATAGCCCGCAGCGACACCCACAGCAAGGGTCAATATTTCCATTATCACAAAAAATATCGGGTTGTTATTCATTTGTCTTCCTCATTATCGTCATAATCTGGGGTTAAGTCTTGTTCTTCGCCTTCGTTCATTTCCTGCCATACCCGGCGCAAGGTGGCGGCGCTGACGGCGTAGGAAAAACCACGTCTGCCCAAAAAGCCGCCAAGTCGGGCGCGAAAGTTAAGCCAATCCAGGTGTTTGTATTTTCGCAAGACTTTGCGGGCGGCATCTAATGCCAGTTCTTCTTCCGGGGCAGAGGCTTGCAAGGCTTGGGCAATTTCGGCATCGCCGAGACCTTTGCGGCGCAACTCCAGCGCAAGGGCGCGGTGAGAGCGTGGGCGAAAGGTGCTGCGATTTTCCACCCAGGCGCTGGCAAACTGAGAGTCGTTCAGCAACCCGGTCTCCGTCAGGCGGCGGAGGGTGGTCTCGATGACCGAGGGCGGGGTTTCTTTTTCTTGCAGGTATTGCTCCACTTCGTGGGCGCTGCGAGGGCGGTAGCCCAAAAATCGTAACGCCTGCTGCATTGCCACTTCCGCCGCATCCTGCGCCAACAGAGAGGCGGCTTTTTCTTCTGTAAGGGTTTGCCCAACCTGAAGCCAGGCAGCCACAAAGCGGGAAAGCCCAAAGGCAAATTGCTCGTCCAGGTAGATGTTAACCCGGTTGGGGTTTTTCTTTTGCGCTTGAATGGCGGTAATTTTGGGCATTTAACACACACAACCGTCAGCCTGAGGCAAGCGACGGTTGTGGAACAATACCTGGGGATGGGTATCCCTACCGAATCCTAACGCAAAATGAAACCGCGAAACGGTAAGAACGAACAAATAGCCAAAAGCCACTCGTTACCAAGAACGAAACAATTTCAGAGAATGTCTTCCCGACCTTGGGGGTAAACGGCAGGGCTGAATTCTTATCCTGCGCTGTGCAGGTGAACGAATTGCATCCAGGTATTGCAAAACCGAAGCCGCAATGTACAGGCGGCAACAAAATATTTACAAGTGTGGTAATTATACCGGATTATTAACAAAACGTCACATTTTATTAACGTTTACTTGGGCGGCGGCTCAGGCTGGGGTGATGAGCAGGTATTCCTGCAAGACGCTGCGGCTGGGGGCGGGCATTCTCAGTACGGTTTCGCGCAGGAGAGAGGCGAGCAGTTCCGCCCCAATGAGTTGCTCGGCGTGTTGAAAGAGGATTTCGAGCAGGCGCGAATACACCTCGGCAGATTGGGCGGGGTGAGAGAAGATTGCCTGGTCTGTAACGCTTGTTTTGAGCATTTCAATATTCCATTGCCGGGCATTGGCGGTAAAGTTCACTTCCCTCAGCATGGTGTTGAGGCGCAAGGGTCCTGCCAGTTGGCGCAGACGTTCCAGCAGATGGGAGACGAGCCAGGAGAAGGAGTAGTACAGCAGATATTCCTGCCAGGCGGGGGTTGCGGCTTCACTGCTGAGGAGGCGCAGGGAGGCACAGGGTTCTTTCCAACCGTAGAGAGCCATCATGCCCCCGGCAGAGTGTAAGATTTGGTCGGAGGAGAGGAAAAGGGTGTAGTGAACAGGCTTTCCCTGCCCCGGTAACATGATGAGGGCTTCGGCAGTTTGCCAGCGCAGGTGCAAAACAGCCGGGACGGGGTTTTGAACCCAATTTTCTACCTGTTCTTCCAGGCTGAAACTTTGGCAGGGTATGATGCTATGGGTAGTTTGTTCCAGCAGAATTTTGACGAGGCGGATGGCGTGAGGGGTGAGGGAGAGCGCCCTAAGGGTGGCGGGTTGCCCAGGTTTTTGCAACCAGGTTTCCGGGTCCAGGCGTTCTGGCGCTCCGTTTTGTTGGCGGTAGAGGTTGAGGGGTTGTCCACGCACAAAGAGGAGGTAATGCCGGGAGTCCTGGTCGGGGGCAATTTCCAAAATGCCGGTTTGCAGGTCTCTGCACAGGTTTTTGATGGAGACGGCAAGGTTTTCTGGGCTGACGGCAACCGGCTCGGCTTGCGCGGAGGAGAAGAGAGAGATTGTCATGGTGTTTCCAGGTGTTGTTGAGGGTTGGCTGTTGCGCCATTATGTTAACATATCTCCGAAGGCTAAACCGTACAAGGGCATTTCAAGAACGGTTTGAGGGGGGCGGGGTTTTTGTTTAAGGTTTGTAAAGGGTAAATTTTCTACCCCAATACATTGTAGAATGAAAGACCGGAGGCATTATGACAAAAAATGTGACAGTACTAAAAGATGATAAGCGCGAAATTTTCGGCTGGGCAATGTATGACTGGGCGAATAGCGCGTTTAGCACAACCATTGGAACGGTTTTTTTGGGTCCGTACCTGGCTTCGCTGGCGGCAGGCGCTGCCGGGGCAGATGGTATGGTGAGGGTGGCGGGGATTCCGGTGGCGCCGGATTCTTTCTTCCCTTATAGCGTTTCTTTTTCGGTTCTGCTTCAGGTCTTGTTTTTGCCCATTTTGGGGGCAATTGCGGATTATTCGCACATGCGGAAGCAGATGATGCAGTTGTTTGCCACCCTTGGGGCGTCGGCGACCATTTTGCTCTTTTTTGTAAGCGGGGATTTGTGGTGGCTGGGCGGTTTGCTTTATATTGTGGCGAACCTGGCTTTTGGGGCGGCGATGGTCTTTTATAATGCTTACCTGCCAGATATTGCCAGCGAGGAGAAGCGCGATTCGGTTTCTTCTTATGGCTGGGCAATGGGTTACATTGGCGGCGGGCTTTTGCTGCTGTTGAACCTGGTGTTTTACCAAACCCACGAGACTTTGGGCGTGCCAACCGGGTTGGCGATTCGGATTAACCTGGCTTCGGCGGGGGTGTGGTGGTTGGGATTTTCCTTCCTCACCTGGGCAAGGCTGCAAACAAGGCAGGCTCACCGCGCTTTGCCTGCGGGCGAGACTTACACCAGCATCGGTTTTACCCAGCTGCGTCAGACCCTGGGCGAGTTGAAAAACTTCCCGGAGACGATGAAGTACCTGTTGGCTTATTTTTTGTATAACGATGGGATTCAGACCGTTATTGCGGTTTCTGCCACTTTTGCGGCAGCGCCCCTGGCACGGGGCGGCTTGGAAGTGGACACCGGCACGCTGACGATGGTCATTTTGATGATTCAGTTCGTGGCGTTTTTTGGGGCTTTGTTTTGGGGCAAGCTGGCGGGTTGGATTGGCGCAAAACAGTCCATCCTGGTCAGCCTGGTCATTTGGGCAGGAGTCGTCATCTACGCCTATGGAGGCTTGCAGGGTGATACCCGCGTGACTCAGTTCTTTATTTTGGGAGCCTTCATTGCCCTGGTGATGGGCGGTTCGCAGGCAATCAGCCGCAGCCTCTTCGCGCAGATGATTCCGCCGGGCAAAGAAGCCGAGTTTTATTCGTTTTACGAAGTCTCGGAGCGGGGAACCTCCTGGATTGGTCCTCTGCTATTCGGGTTGATGAATCAGTGGTTTGGCAACCTGCGCCTCGCCATTCTCTCGCTCATCTTCTTTTTTGTTGTGGGGCTTATCCTGCTCCCCTTTGTGAATGTGGAAAAGGCAATTGCGGATGTAAAGCGACATTCTGCAAGCCACAAATAGCCCAGCAAAGAAGCGTAAAAAAGACCGGGGAGAAAACTCCCCGGTCTTTTTTAGAGTTTGGGCAAAACAATCGACTCTTGTTTTTGGTATTTCCCTTTTTTATCGGCATACGAGACATGACAAGGCTCATCGGCTTCAAAAAAGAGAACCTGCGCCAGCCCCTCGTTGGCATAAATTTTGGCGGGCAAAGGCGTGGTGTTGGAAATTTCCAACGTAACGTAACCCTCCCACTCCGGCTCGAAGGGAGTCACGTTGACGATGATGCCGCAGCGGGCATAGGTGGATTTGCCCAGGCAAACTGTTAGCACCCCGCGTGGAATGCGAAAATACTCCACCGAGCGGGCAAGGGCAAAAGAGTTGGGCGGCACAACGCAAACCTCGCCCACATAATCCACCATGCTTTTGGGGTCAAAATGTTTGGGGTCCACAACCGCCCCAAAGACATTGGTAAAAATCTTAAACTCATTGGCGACCCGCAAATCGTAACCGTAGGAGGAAACGCCATAAGAAATGACCCCCTGCCGCACCTGGGAATCGACAAAGGGTTCTATCATCCCTTCCGTCTGCGCCATTTTACGAATCCAGTGGTCTGGTTTTAAGCCCATAAAGTTTCTCCTTTTTCCTGGTTGGTTCAAAATTTCCTCCCCCTTTTGGGGGGAGGACGGAATGGTTCTTCCACCGCCTGCTTTTAGGGCAGGGCTTCGCTCATTCTAATCGAAGCGCGAAAGCCTTTCAATCGGGCGCTTTGGAGGGGCGCAAAGCGCAGCCCCGCCGCCCGTGCCTGAGTCTGCTCGGTTGCCAACGCCTCACCAGACCGGGCAAGCCCGCATAGCCTCGCCGCAAGATTCACGTTCTCGCCGATGGCGGTGTATTCAAAACGGGTTTGATAGCCCAAGTAGCCCACAACCGCCATACCGGTATTCACCCCCACCCCAAATTGGAGCAAAAAGGGCATTCCTTCGCTCAGGTTGGGCTGAGGGTTGGCAAAGGCGGCTTGCATCTCCAGGGCGGCTTGCACGGCGGCGCGGGGATGTTCGGGCTGGTCTCCATGCCCGTTAAAAATCGCCATCAACATATCGCCGCCGTAGTTGGTCACTTCGCCGCCGAAACGCCCAATCACCTCCCCGCACACGGCAAAATGAGCGTTTAGCACCTGCAAAAGGCTGGAGGCAGGCAGCATCTCCGAGATGGCGGTAAAACCGCGCACATCCGCAAACAAAATACTTACGTCCCGCTCCTCGCCGCCCAACTGCACATCCTGAGGGCGTAACATGACCCGGTCTGCCACGCGAGAGGGGATGAAGCGATGCAGGAGGGCATCCAACTGATTGGTGAGGAGGTTGAGTTGGTTGCGTTGCTGGGTAATGCGCTGTTCCAGGGCGGCTTCGCGGGTTACATCCGCAAACAGGACGAGGAGGGATTGTTCGTAGGGGAGGATGTGAACGCTGAAATAATGGTTTTCTGCCCCAGGGTGGGAGGTCTGAATTTTTTCCAGCAGGAGGGGGCTTCCGTTTTGGAGGGTGTTCTGCAAATCCGGCTGCATCCCGCTAAAAATATCGAAGACCCGTAAAATGGATTGCCCCACAAGAGCCTTACCCTGCCGGGAAGCGTAGCGCCCTGCGCCTGGGGTCGATTCTCGTATCCGCAGGTCAGAATCGACAAGGATGTATTCCAACTGCTGACGGCGCAGAATTTCTTGCAAAAGCAAGCCCGACTGCATTAGCCCGCCACCCAAATTTGGTTTTTGCCGTTGCGCTTGGCTTTATACAAGGCATCGTCTGCGCTTTTGACGAGGGACAGCAGGCGGGGGTCGGAGTTTTCGTCCATGGCGGCTATCCCTACCGAAATGGTGAAGGGGTGCGCCCGGTTTTGCAATTTTTCTTTTAAGTTGTGCAGAACGCGCTGCATCACGACCTGGGCGGCGGGGGCAGTGGTGGTGACAGTGCCCCGATGCGGGTGGCGCTGGAT
>DYNS01000463.1 GCA_020720965.1 Anaerolinea sp.
TGAGAAGGGCATCATTGGCGCGGAGCAGACCGGTGGCATAGACCTGCGCTTTGGCAATGCCGATGCCATGTTGCAAACCCTGGACGAGATTGTGAACGCCAGCACCCCCCTCGGGCGGCTTTTGGGACAAGGCTCGGAACGGGTTGCCGCTGTTTGGGGCAATGGCGCGGACGAGTGCCTGATTACCGTTAAAGGAGCCGAAGCCCCCGCTCACATGCCGCAGGCAAAGCGCAGTTTGGGTCTTATTTACGCCGTCAATCCCTTTGGCGCAGACCATCAATCCAGCGAGCATGACTGGATGATTGAAGAGGGCATCGCCTCCGACCTGTATATGAGCCGGTTGGCGTTGCTGGGGCTGGAACAAACCCTGGAGCCGATGAGCCTGGGACCGGAAAAGGTGAAATTCGCCTATCTCACCGAAGCGTTCTACTCTATGCTGGATAGCGCCGAACTGTGTCAGTTTGTGTGGGGTCCGGGCTGGACTCTTTACGGACCGGCTGAAACCGCCGAATTGCTGAAAGCAGTCACCGGTTGGGATGTGACGGTGAGCGAGCTGTTACAGGTCGGTGAGCGCCGCCTGAACCTGATGCGCCTCTTTAACGCCCGCGAGGGATTTGACCGCAAGCAGGATAAACTGCCCAAGAAGTTCTACAAAGCCCTGGCAGGAGAAGGACCTACCGCCGGAATCGCGCTCACGCACGAGGAGATTGAATCTGCGCTGGATGAGTATTACCGCCTGGCGGGCTGGACGAATGACGGCAAGCCTACCTCCGCACGCATGGCAGAATTGAACCTGGCTTGGGCAGCGGAGATGGTGTAGGTATCGGCATATTTTTTGGAGCAAACAATGACAACCCTTTATGAGCAAAATTTCCCCCACATGTCCCCGGTCTGGTCGCGGATATTCCCCATCGAGGCGGAACGCGCCGAGGGCAGTTACATCTACGCCACAGACGGAAAGAAATACCTCGACTTCACCTGCGGAATCGGCGTGACCAACACCGGGCATTGCCACCCCAAAGTGGTGGAAGCCATCCGTGAGCAAGCCGGGCTTTTTTTGCACGCCCAGGCGAATATTGTTGTGCATCAACCCATGTTACGGATGATTGAAGAACTGCGGACGATTGTTCACCCATCCATAGATGGATTCTTCTTCAGCAACTCTGGCGCGGAGGCGGTGGAAGGCGCCATAAAACTGGCGCGCTCTGCCACCGGGCGACATGCCGTCATCGTCTTCACGGGCAGTTTTCACGGACGCACCGCGCAGACGATGATGCTGACGACCTCCAAAACCGGTTACAAGGGCGCTTCTCAACACCTGCCGGGGGGAGTCTATGTCACTCCTTATCCTTACGCTTTCAAACTGGGCATGAGCGAGGAGCAAGCCAGCCAATACGCGCTGGAGGCTCTGGAAGAATTACTCGTCAGCCAGGTTGCCCCGCACGATGTCGCCGCCATTCTCATCGAACCGGTTTTGGGCGAGGGCGGTTATGTCGTGCCGCCCACCTCGTTTATGAAGTCTCTGCGAGAGTTGTGCAACCGCCATGGCATTTTGCTCATCTTCGACGAGGTGCAGAGCGGCTTTGGGCGCACGGGCAAATGGTTTGCTCAGGAATTGTTTGAGGTTGTGCCGGATATTATGACGGTAGCCAAAGGAATTGCCAGTGGAATGCCGCTCTCCGGTGTGTTTAGCCGCCTGGATTTGATGAAGAAGTGGCAAACCGGCTCGCATGGCGGCACTTATGGCGGCAACGCAGTGGCGATGGCGGCGGGCGTGGCAACCATCCACGCTATGAAGGAAGAAAATATGCTCCAAAACGCCGCCGAGCGTGGTATTCAACTGCAAGTGGGTTTGCGTAAATTGCAGGAGGAATACCCTCAATTGGCAGATGTGCGCGGGGCAGGTTTGATGATTGGCTCCGAGTTTGCGGTGGAGGGCGATTATAAAAAAGCCAAGGGGCTGGTTAAAAACGTCATTCACGCCGCCGAGGAACGCGGGCTGCTTTTGCTCTCCTGCGGAACCTATGATTCGACCATCCGCTGGATTCCACCTCTCAACGTCACTTCCGCCCAGGTGAACGA
>DYNS01000133.1 GCA_020720965.1 Anaerolinea sp.
AGGAGAGAGTCGCCGCCGAATTTATTCACAATGCCGCCGTTGGTGATGACCACATCCACCATGCGGCTCATGTAGCGATTGAGTAGGGAAATCAACTCCTGGGGGGGCAGCTGCTCCGAGAGGCTGGTGAACCCGCGAATATCGGAAAACAGCACGCTGGACTGCACAACCGTACCGCCCAACTGCGCCCCGCCCTCGGCAAGTGCGGCACGGGCAACCTCCGGGCTAATGTAAAGATTCAGCAGGTTACGCAGCATCTCCGTCTGACGCAGCCCCAAGAGCATTTCATTAAACCGTTCGCTGACATAGCCCAATTCGTCATTCGAGTCTATAAGCACCTGGGCTGTCAGGTCATTTTGAGAGACCTTCTGCATGGCGTTCTGCAAACGTTGAAGCGGCGCGAGGATGGATGCCGAAAGCAAACTGGTGAGAGCGATAATGGAAACGAGGTTGATGATGATAAGAAAAGCCAACGCCACATACAGGTTGGAAATGACCGCCTGAGGGTTTTCCGCCTGCTGAAGCGCCTGCAAACGCGAAACAACCGTTACCGCCAGCAGCCCAAGCGGGTATAGGCTGATGACGGCAAAGGTCAACGCCAGGCGGCGCGAAATAGTCACTTTCCAGGCGGGCAGGGCGCTAAGACCTCCCTGAGGGAAAAAGTGCGAAATGACCGGGCGCCAAACCGCATCGGTAGCAAAATAGACAATGGCGCTGGTCAGCACCCCGCCCACCCCGGTAATGCCAAAAAAAGACACCCAGGAACCCGAAAAAAGATAGCCCAGGGTCAGCCCGGCAACCGTCCACATTGCCATGGAAATGCCGGAAGAGATGAGGGGCATATACACAACCCGGCGGCGCACCCGCAGCGGAACATTCTGCGGCGATTCGCCTTCCAGCAGGCGGCGGTGCCATTGAGGGTAGGTGTTGTCGGTAAGGCGGGCAAGCAGCTCGCCCAGAGCGAGCAAAATCGCTACCGCTACGGCGGAATATGCCCACTCGTTGAGCATCAAAAAATTAATCGGCGGGGCGCTGCCTTCGGGGATGGGGTTGATGGCAGAAAGGTATAGAAAGACCAGCGCCGCCCCCAAAACATTGGCGCCCATCGTAATCCAATTCATCTTCTGCCCAATTTTTTGATACTCTTGCAGCGAAACCTGCCCGCTCATGGCATTCTCCTCTACCCGTTGGCTGTTTCCAACGCCTTCACCTTGCCCACCCGCCGGGCATGACGCTCCTGCCCTGGGTCGTTGCCCACAAAACGCGCCCCCAAAAAGGCAGCGACTATCTCCCTGGCGGGTTCGGGTCCGAGGATGCGTGCGCCCATGCAGAGAACGTTCATATCATCATGTTCCACGCCCTGATGAGCGGAATAGGTATCGTGACAAATTCCGGCATAAATGCCGCGCATTTTGTTGGCAGCGATGTTCGCGCCCACCGCCGAGCCGCACAGCAAAATTCCGCGCTGCGCCTGCCCGGCGAGAATAGCCCGCCCCAGTTTGGCGGCATAATCCGGGTAGTCCACCGCCTCGGCGGAGTGCGTACCAAGGTCGAGGGCTTCGTGCCCGGCGGCGGTAATGGCTTGTAAAATGGTTTCCTTAAGGGGAAAACCGGCGTGGTCACAGGCTACGGCAATTTTCATGCAAAAATTCCTTGTTTATCTAATTTCGTAAGTTCGGGCTGGTTCCAAAAGTTGTAATTGTTTGACAGATTGAGCAGTGTAATTAGTAATAAGCAATTCTCTGCCTCGTAGAGCCTGATTTTGCTTGTAATTATTCATCCCGTATTGCAATTCCCAAGCGTACAAATGAGAATCCACAAAACGCTGCCGCAGTTCGGGCGCGTCATCATAGGTAATCATCCATTGATGTAGACACCCATTGACATTCTCGGCAAATCGGTGATGGTCAAAGTTTGTATGCAAAACCCCTTTCCGTCCATACAATCGGGATGATGTTGCCGTAAGGTAAGGCGGGTCTAAAAAGATAAACACCTGTTCGCCCTGCGCTTGTAAAAGCGGGACATAATCACCGTGTGTAATCCGAACTCCGCTCAAAAGCGGCGCGGTCTGGGTCAGACGGTCTATTGACGAAGTAGTAAATCGTCCGTGAAAAGCGTGTTCCGAATAACCGCCCGAATCAACTGTGCCGGAAAAAGTAATGCGGTTAAGCACAAAAAATCGCACAGCCCTCTCAAAGTCGGAAAGGTCTTTATCAAAATTGTCTTGCAGTTGGTAAAACAACTCTTTGCCATCTTCTGTTTCACTTTTGATGACTCGAATGGCTTGCGTTAATTCCTGAGATGCGTGTTGTAAAACTGTCCAAAAACAAAACAAGTCGTAATTAAGGTCATTAATCCAAACGCTAACTTGAGGAAACTGTTGGCGAATTGCTAGAAAAACCGAACCTCCGCCAACAAAGGGTTCTCGAAATTCCGCAAAAGAGGGGGGAACACGCTCGAAAATAACATCCAAAGCACGGGATTTTCCTCCAGGGTAACGCAGAGGGGTTTTAATTTTCATTCTTGCCGCCATTCCCGGAAATATAAACTTCCAAACGATTATGTCGCGCCTCTTCCTCTAACTGCCGAATTTGGGCAGATTTGGCAGGCGAAATTTTATTTTGGGCAACAAAAAAAGCAATTTCCGCTTCGGTAGTGGGCAAGTGCAAATGCCCCCTCACACCGTAACCGGTCAGGTTAAGACGGGCAGAATGTGGGTAAGATACTGAGTCGCGCTTCATCTCGCTGAGATTATTGAACAAAATCAACTTAAACAGTCCGTCCTGAATATCCGTCATATTCGGCAACAAAGAGCGGGGAGCGTTTTTGGATTCCTGAATCACGTACCGTCCATTTTCCATAAAGACTTCGTCCGCTGTAAAATGATAATCACCCCCCAACATATTTCGGATATCAAAGCGTGCTTTTTGACCATCTGCCAAATATTCGAGACTGTGGTGAGTTTGACTCTCTCGTTCCGCCGCCCGAATAGACAAATTCCGAGATGTTTTCACAAAATACTGAAAATCCTGGCGCACCGCCTGTAAATGCTCCATTTGCGTCGCTTGGGGACGAACACGAACACCCGTCTGCCGCGAAATATTCTCATAGGCATTAAGAGCGGCTTCATACACCAAAGTAAATTGATTTTCCATCATCCAGCGATTCCAGTGCAAGGCGCTCTGTCGATACTCCGCCAACTGTTCCAACTGGGCGCGAACAGCGGCGCTGTTAAAACGCTGGGATGTCAATTTGTTCGCATAACGGGGATTTCTACTGGCGTTTTCGTAGTATCCAAGCACGACATATACGTTCAGCAAACTCATCAAGTAAATGGTGGAAATTTGTAAGCGGTCAAAGTCGCCGTCTGCACCTTCGTCCTTCAAAACCGGAATAACCGTCACAGGCTTGGCATGGTTGTAGGTGTTATAAATCCGCGCATAGGGGTAAGAACGGGTGCGCTTTGGAGAAACCCACTTGGAATATGCCATCTCGTGAGAAGGAAAAACAATCCTGCCATATCCTGCCGCCGCATTTACATCAAAAATCTGCCCCTCATACGCATTTCTGAGAGGCTGAACCAAATGCGCCCGATAACGGACGTTTTGAATGAGAGCGTGAAAGTGCGGGGCAGCCGTATCCATTGCGCCTAACGCCCGGCATCCATCGTCCGGCGGGCGGCGGAGAGGACGTTTTCCACCGTGAAGCCGTATTCTTCAAACAGTTTTGCGCCAGGGGCGGAAGCGCCGTAATGGTCAATGCCGATTACCTCGCCCGCGTCGCCGACAAAACGCTCCCAACCCATGCGGATTCCGGCTTCCACCGCCACCCGCGCCCGAACCTTGCGCGGTAAAACCGCCTCGCGGTAGGCGGCTTCCTGTTGCTGAAAAAGCTCCCAGCTGGGAACAGAGACCAGGCGCAGGTTCACGCCCTCCGCCGCAAGGCGCTCTCCGGCGGCGAGAATCAGGCTCACTTCCGAGCCGGAAGCCATGAGAATCAGTTCCGGCTCCGAATCGCCCAAATCTGCCAGGACGTATGCGCCTTTTTCCAACAGGACGGCATCCGCAAAGACCGAACGGTCCAAGGTCGGCAGGTTTTGACGGGTGAGGATGAGGGCGGTTGGGGCTTGGGTACGCGCCAGGGCAACCCGCCAGGCGTGAACCGTCTCGTTGGCATCCGCCGGGCGGAGGGTGACGAGGTTGGGAATGGAACGCAGCGAAGCGAGGTGTTCCACCGGCTGATGGGTGGGTCCGTCTTCGCCAACGCCAATCGAATCGTGGGTGAAAACCCAAATGGAAGGCAGTTTTGCCAGGGCGGAAAGGCGCAAAGTGGGGCGCATGTAGTCCGCAAAGACCAAAAAAGTGGCACCAAAGGGGCGCAGCCCGCCATGATACGCCATGCCGTTGACAGCGCCGCCCATGCCATGCTCGCGCACGCCAAAGTGAAAGTTACGTCCCTCCGGCGAGGCGGGCTGGAAAGCGGGCGTCCCTTCCAGGCGGGTGTTGTTGGAGGGGGCTAAATCTGCCGAGCCGCCAAAGAGTTCTGGCAGGCGGGCGGCAAAATGATTCAGCGCCTTGCCAGAAGCGGCGCGGGTTGCCACTCCTTTGGGGTCGGCGGGGAAGAGAGGCAGGTCAGAATCCCAACCCTGGGGCAGGTCACCGCGCATTCGGCGGGCAAGTTCGGCGGCTTTGTGTGGGAACTGGGCGCGGTAGGCATCGAAGCGGGCTTGCCACTGCGCCTGAAACTGCTCCCCGCGCAAAAGCGACTCGCGGTAGTGGGTAAGCGCCTCTTCCGGCAGGTAAAAAGGCGGCTCGGTTTGCCAACCGGCGGCTTGTTTGGCGGCTCTCAGTTCTTCTTCTCCGGGCGGCTCACCGTGCGCTTTGGAGGTTCCGGCACGAGTCGGCAGCCCGTAGCCGATGATGGTGCGGACGGCGATGATGGAGGGGCGCGGGTCGGCTTGGGCGGCGCGAATGGCGGCATCGATGGCTTCCACATCGTTGCCATCCGTCACCGTTTGGGTGTGCCAGCCATAGGCGGCGAAGCGTGCCATGCGGTCTTCGGTAAATGCCAGGTCGGTAGAGCCGTCTATGGAGATGTGGTTGTCGTCGTAGAGATAGATGAGTTTGCCCAGTTTCAAATGCCCGGCGAGGGAAGCTGCTTCGGCGGCGACTCCTTCCATCAGGTCGCCATCGGTGACGATGGCGTAGGTGTAATGGTCGATGATGGGGAATTCCGGGGTATTAAATTCCGCCGCCAGGTGGGCTTCGGCAATTGCCATGCCCACGCCATTAGAAAAACCCGCGCCGAGGGGTCCGGTGGTCGTTTCCACGCCGGGGGTGTGACCGTACTCCGGATGTCCGGGGGTGAGGCTGCCCCACTGCCGAAAGCGTTTTAACTCGTCCAGAGGCAGGTCGTAGCCCGTAAGGTGCAGGAGGGCATAAAGCAGGGCAGAGCCGTGCCCGCCAGAGAGGATGAACCGGTCACGGTTGGGCCACCGGGGATTTTGGGGGTTGTGGCGCAGGTGACGCATCCAAACGGTGTACGCAATCGCCGCTGCGCCCATCGGCAAACCGGGATGCCCGGAGTTTGCCGCCTGCACTTCATCGGCGGAGAGAAAACGCAGGGTGTTGAGGGCTTGTTGAGTTAAGGTTGCAGACATAAAAAAAGCCTTCCTTTTTGAGAAGAGTCCGGCTATTTTACCATGCGCGATTTTGGGATATACTTTCCGAGGTTGTTTTGTTGCATCCCTTCCATTGAACGCGGTAAACCGCAAGGAGAACAGAAAATGAATGGCGTTTTTGGCATTCCCTACCCCATCCTAGGCTTCTTTGGGTTTTTGCTGGCAGGTGTATTTAGCATTTATTGGCCCAAACCCGCCAAAAATGCCCGGCGAGGAATGTGGCGCAATTTGGGCTTGCATTACCTGCATCCGCTGGGCTGGCTTTTGCTGGGGATGGCAGGTTTCATTCAGAATCGCAATGTCCCCGCCGCCATTGTGACGGCGGTGTTGGGTGTGGTGGCGCTGATAGGCTTTTTTGCCCTGCTCTTGCTGGGGCAGGACGAGTAACCCTACCCACCCCCTGGTTCCTTTCCAACAAAACAGCCTTGCGGCGTTCCGCAAGGCTGTTTTGTTGGGGGCATTTCCGTTTAGGGATTATGCAGGGTGAGGGTGTAACTCGCGTAGCGCAGAGGACCGCCGGAACCATCCGCATTCAGGACGATGAAATACTCCTGCCCGCCAAGCACCTTCAAAGCGACATCGTACATGCCGCAAACGAGGGTGGTCGTCTCCGGCACGGGGATTCCATCCTTCTCCAGGTGGGCGGTGATGCCGCCGTTGCCGCTGCAATCCAGGCGAGCGTAGATATAACCGGCTTCCGGGCTGGGCAGGTAGGGGGTAAAGGCAACCCAATCCGCGTTGTCGCCGGTAGGCGCAGAAAGGTCGCTGGCAAAGGTGAGAGTCCGCGCCCCATCCGGCGAGAAAACCAGCCTCACCCCAGGGTTCGACTCGCTATCTCCATCCGCCCCGGCTTGCGAGAAAGCGGTAGGCGTAACCGTCACCTCGCCAGGGTTGGGCGCGGAGGTGGGAGCAAAGAGAAGCTTGCCTTCGTTATCAAAATAGGGCAGCCCTTGCAAATTCTCCGCGCTGGCATAGGCGGCGGCAACCCAACCAACCCCCTCCGGCGCGGAGGGGTAAGCAATTTGCAGCCAGGTATCGGTCTGGTTACGCCCGGTCAGGTTCACCACCGTGCCAGCCGCCAACATCCCCAAAGAAGAAAAAGCGGAAGAAGGACCCGCCCGGACATTAATCTCATGCGTAAGGGTGGCGGTCTGCGCCCGAGGGGTGGGGGTACTGTTGACCGGCACAGAGACCGCCTGAGCCGCCTCCACCACTGGCAGCGCATCCACATCCCCTTCGGTTTGCAGGTACTGCCTCAGCGCCCAGCCCGTGTTGGGGCTTCCCGGCGGATAAATGACCAGGAGCCAATCCCCGGCGGCGTTCTTGCCCACCGCCGTAACCGCGTTGCCAAACTCTAACATTCCTAAAGAGTTGGCGCTGGCATTGGGCGCGGCGCGGACATTCAACTGCGCCGAAGCCGAAGCCGAAACCGGCGCAAAAGTGGGGGTGATGGTGGGGGGCGCAGGAGTGACACTGGGACGGGGCGTAAGCGTGGGAACAAGGGTGGCAGTGTAAAACGGCAGAGGCGTAAGAGTGGGAGTGGCTTGCGCGGTGGGTGCGGCGCAGCCCGTGAGCAAAAGAAAAACAAGAGAGAAAAAGGTGTATCGCAACATGGCATGGATTTTAACCGCGCTTGGGACATCGTGGTAGTTTTGCCGGGCATGGGGAATTGTGGTTTAATCCCCGGCATGGAGCACCCCCCCTTCGCCTGTCCCCTGCCAAACCAAGAAACCATCCTCCTCGGCGTATCTGGCGGAGCAGATAGCCTTGCCCTGCTGTACAGCCTGCATCGGGCAGGTTTGCGCCTGCTGGTTTGCCACTTCAATCACCTCCTGCGCCCGCAGGCAGGGCAAGACGCTGCCTTTGTGCAGCAAACCGCCCAAAACCTGGGAATCCCCTACCGGGGTGGCAGCGCCGATGTGGCGGCGCATGCCCGCGCAAACCACCAATCCATAGAGGAAGCCGCGCGGGAACTGCGCTATCGCTTTCTCTTTCAACAGGCAAGGGAAGAAGGCGCGGGCATGGTCGCAGTCGGGCACACGGCAGATGACCAGGCAGAAACCGTGCTGATGCACTTTTTACGCGGTTCCGGGCTTGCCGGACTAAAAGGAATGCAGCCCCTTAGCCTGCTACCCGCCTT
>DYNS01000134.1 GCA_020720965.1 Anaerolinea sp.
CGCCAAAGCGGAAGTAGTTGCACATCATGCGCGCGCCGGAGACGGCTTCAAAAATATCCAGGATGAGTTCGCGTTCTTCAAAGGAGTAAAGGGCGGGGGTGAAGTAGGCGCCCAAGTCGTTCCATAACATGCCAAAGAGGACGAGGTGGTTTTGGATGCGGCTGAGTTCGCCCATGATGACGCGGATATATTCGGCGCGTTCTGGCACTTGCAAGCCCATCATCTTTTCCACTGCCAGGGCGTAGCCCCAGTTGTTGTACATGGAGTTGAAGTAATCTAACCGGTCGGTGTAGGGCATGTTTTGCAGCCAGGTGTTGCGCTCGCCGATTTTCTCGTGGTTGCGGTGCAGGTAGCCCATGACGGGTTTGAGGCTGACAACTGTTTCGCCATCCAACATGACGACTGCGCGGAAGACACCGTGCGTGGAGGGGTGTTGCGGACCCATGTTGACGAGGATGTGGTCGGTTTTAATCCCGTCTTTGACTTCGGTTTTGTATTGGCGCAGGGAGTTGTAGAGCAGCTCTTCCGGGTCGGTGGGGGTCCACTTTTCCGGGTCGAAGCCGGGTTGGAACATGACGTTATCGCCGTAGGGGTTTTTGGATTCGGCGTATTTGTGTTTGCCTTCGGGCCAGCGGCTTTTGAGGGGTTTGGCTTCGTCTTCGTAGAAGGCTTCTTTCCAGTCTTTTCGCAGGGGGTAGCCTTCAAAGCCTTCCCACATCAGAATCCGGCGCAGGTCGGGGTGATTGGTGAAGCGGATGCCGAAGAGGTCGTAAATTTCACGTTCCTGAAAGTCTGCGCCGGGCCATACCCCGGTGAGGGAGGGGATTTCTGCCGGGTCTTTGCGCTCGACCTGGGTTTTGAACTCTAACCCGGAGCCGCCTGCGGTGCGATAGGCGTGGTACACCACCTCGAAGAGATTCTGCTCCGGGTAGTCTACCCCGCTGACGGAGGAGAGCAGGTCGTAGCCGAGTTCGTCACGCAGTGCGGTTGCCACTTCCACCAGGTGCTGGGGTTGGATGAGCCAGCCCTGGTAGCCGGGGCGGGTTTCGGGGGAGACTTTGCCGGGGAATTTGGCGGCGAGGTCCAGGGTTGTTTCTGCGGTTGGGGTTGCCATGTCGTCCTCCTATGCCTTTTCTTCCGCAGTGGCGGGTTGAGCCAGGCGGGCGGCGGCGCTTTTGATTTCTGGAATGCGGCGCGGGTCAATCAGGTCGGGTCCCAGGAAGGGGACGGGGATTTCCACCGAGTCGGCACCTTTTTGGTACCAGCGCACCTGGCTGATGGATTGTTTGTCGATTCTCTCTTGCAGTTTAATCATCCCTGCGGTGAGCGCCTGCGGGGTGGGAGGGCAGCCGGGGATGTAAACATCTACCGGGAGGAATTTATCAATCCCGGCGACTACGTTGTAGCCTTCTTTGAAAGGTCCGCCGCCGGAGGCGCAAGCACCCATGGCGACCACGTATTTGGGTTCTGCCATCTGGTTGTATAGCCGGACGATGGCGGGGACCATCTTCTTGGTAACAGTCCCGGCGACAATCATCACGTCTGCCTGGCGGGGGCTGGGGCGCATTACTTCCATGCCGAAGCGTGCCATGTCGTAGCGGGCGGCTTGGGCGGCAATCATTTCGATGGCGCAGCAGGCAAGACCGAACATCATGGGCCACAGCGAAGAACGCCGCCCAAAGTTGTAGATGCGGTCCAGGGTGGTGACGGCGATTTGCCCCGTCAGTTCGGGCGGAATTTCGTAGCCCGGCAGGTTAATTTCATTGGTGTCTGTCATTCAAGGTCTCCTCGAACCAGTCTTGGAAGATTGCCGCGAGAATTTCGTCATTGGCAAGGGATGGGTCATCGTCAAATTGCGGCAGGCTTGTTACCCAGTGGTAAATCATTTGGAGCGATACGGTTTCCAAATTTTGTTGGGGGTGCGCTTCCTGGAGCGCAAGGGCGATGGCGTAAGTGGCTTCCCAATGCAGCGGCTCGGTCATGGGAGCATTATAGTAGTTTGTGAAAAACGGGTCAATTCACTTATGCAAAAATATATTTGCTTAAGTGAAGAAGTGATGATAAGATGACAAATGTCATGCCAAAATTAAACGCTCGTCAACGTGTTTTAACGTATCTGGAGGGGCATCGCGGCGCTTCGGCGGCGGAGGTTGCCAGGGCGCTGAAGGTGACTCCTGCCAATGTGCGTCACCATTTGGGGTTGTTGGTGTCGGATGGTTTGGTGCAGGTGTTGGGGTTGCGTTCCGGGGCTGGTAAGGGGAGACCGGTGCAGTCTTTTGGTCTGAGCGATTCGGGGATGGGGAATCACCTGGCGGGTTTGGCGGCGGCGGCGTTGAGGCTTTGGCTGGCTGCCGGTGCAGGCGATGAGCGGACGTTGGCGCAGGAATTATGCGCTGCTTTGCCTCCTGCCGGGCAGGGGGGCATTACCCGGCGGCTGGCTTTGGTTGTGGAGCATTTACGCCCCCTGGGGTATGCCCCGCGTTGGGAGGCAAGGGCGGAAGGTCCGCGTGTGATTTTTGAGCATTGCCCGTATGCGGCGGTTTTGGCGGAGCATCCGTTTTTGTGCAGGGTGGATGAGGCTTTGCTGGAGAATCGGCTGGGGCTGAAGGTGAGTTTGCTTGCCTCCCTGGAGCGCAACGAACGCGGTGCGCCGGTTTGTGTCTTTGGGGTGGGGGAAGAACATTTTCGTTAACAACAAAAAACTCCCCGGCTGGGGGAGTTTTTTGTTGCGGTTTGTTTATGGCTGGGTGTAGGTCACTATCACTTGCAGGGAGGCGCCAAACCTTGCCATGTCTGCGCTGGCGTTGTTGTTGGTGGCGTTGTCGTTGAATTGAAGCCGGAAGGTTGCCCGGCTTGTGCCTACCGCACTTTGCAGGGTGGAGAGCATATCCGGCGCGGGGAAGGCGGTATTGCTCAGTTCGGCGGCGCTGCACCAGCGGGCAACCGCGCCCAGGGGGGAGCCGCCTGTAAAGTCGGCGGCATCCACACTTCCGTAGGTTTGGGGGTAAAGGCGCAGACATCCCAGGTCGAAGGGGCTTCCGAGGGTGTCGTAGCTGCCAAAGTTCACTTTCACGTCGGTGATGGTTGCTCCGGCGGGCAGGGCGGAGAGGTCGAAACTGACGAAGCCCTGCTGGCTTTTGTTATCGTCTGTATCACCAACGTTGACAAAGGTGTAGACTGTGCCATCCGAGCGTACCGAGCCGCTTTCTGCGCTGACGAGCGGCAGGGCGATGGTTTGCGAAACGGGCGCTGGCACAGTGGCGGTGAATGTGGCTGTGGGCGTGGAGGTGGGCAGGACGGCGCGAATATCTACCCAGAAGGAGCCGCCGCTCAGACCAAACAAGACTCCGTTTTGGTCGCGCAGCTGCCAGTAACCTTTGTAGGTTCCGGCGGCGGCGGGGGCAATGAGGTTGACCGAGATGTCTACTTCCTGCCCAGGGGCGACATTGCCGAGCAGGGGCTGCGTCAGGGGTCCAGACATCTGGTCGCCTTTGTCGAAGATGAGTTGGTAACTGCTTGTCCAGGTGCAGGAGCCGTTGTTTTTGAGCCTCCAGGTTTTGGTAAAGGCGGCTCCTGTTTTGATGTTGGTTCCATCTGGGATGGAGACATCGCTGACGAATTGAGCGCGGTTGCAGGGGATGGGCGTGACGGTGACGGTGGGCGCGGGGGTGTTGGTGCTGAGGGGCGGGAAGGTGGCGCTGGGCTGAAGGTTGGGGGTGGGGCTGGGCAGGTTTGCCGCCGGGCTGGTGGGGCTGAGGAGGACTTGCAGAGTCTGGGCGGCGGCGGCTTCCAGGGTTTGCTGGGCGTTGGGGGTGGCGGGGGCTGCGCTGGGCAGGTTACATGCCAGCCCGGCAGCGAGCAGAGCGCCGAGGGCGGCGAGGATGTGCGGGCGTGTTTTCATGGTTTTTTCTCCTTGGTTGCAATGAGTTTAACAAAGGCAGGGGTTTCGGTCAATTGGGTCTTGTGGGGGAGAAGCCGCTTAAACGCGAGAGCGGCCTGCTGCCCGGCAGACCGCTCCGCGTACTTAAGGAGATGCACCATGTTCCCTGGAGGGAAGGATGTAGTTTAGGGGAGGAAGAAGAGTTTGAGCCAAAGGGCGGGAATGCGGGAGATTTTTTGCCAATTGCTCAGGCTGGCACGCTGAGAGAAGACATCGTAATTGTTGGCTTCTATGGCATCCAAAATGCCCTGGTAAAACCCGGAGGAAGCGCCGATGGCGAGCTGACCTTCACGCTCCAGCAGGGCGATTCCGGCTTCGGATTCTTTGTATAACTGCCGGGTGCGGGCGATTTGGAACTTCATAAAGGCTTTCCATTTGTCATCGTTTACGCCGCGTGCCAGGTCTGTTTCTTTTATGCCGAAGGCTTTCAGCTCGGCTTGAGGCAGGTACACCCGTCCGTTGCGGTAATCTTCGCCTACATCGCGCAGGATATTGGTCAGTTGCAGGGCAACGCCCAGTTTGATGGCGTAGGGCAGGGCATCTTGCGATTTGAACCCAACGATGTACATGCTCATCAGCCCCACCGTGGAAGCCACCCCGTAACAGTAGGTTGCCAGGTCGTCGAAGGTCTTGTAACGGGTTTGGTAGGTGTCGCGGGCAACGCCGTCGATGAGTTGCAGAGCGTAGCGCGAAGGAACATGATAGCGGCTGCGCGTATCCACCCAGGCTTGGGCAATCAGGTCATTGGGGCGAGGGTGCAAAATGCCTTGCACCACATTGCGCCAGTAATCCAACTCTGCATCCCGCCCAACGACGGAGCCTTCGTCCACAATATCGTCCACGGTGCGGCAAAAGGCATACAGCGCCCGCACGGCGGAGCGTTTTTCTTCTGGCAGCAAGCCGGATGCCATGTAAAAAGACTTGCTGTGATGCGCGGCGACCTTGCCGCAAAGTTCGTAGGCTTTGCCCAGCGAGGCATCCCCAGCCCAATAGGAGACGATGGGGCGAGAATGAGACTTCGGCGTGTTTTCTGCCAGAGAGAGCAGGGTATGTTCCCAATGAGCGTGCATCTGTTACCTCCTGAACCGGATTGCTTTGCGACAAAAAAGTTTGAGTAATTGCTGTTATTTTACAAGAGATTTTGAAAATGTCAATACTTTGTACAGTTTTTATTTTCAATTCCTTGACAAAACAAGAGCAAATGTTATACTTTGGGCGTTGAAACTGTACAAAATACTTGACACTGTTCCCAGGAGAACCCCATGACCCAAAAACCCACTGCCCTTGTCATCGGCGCCGGTATCGGCGGAATCGTTACCGCTGCAAGGCTTGCCAAAAACGGATACGCCGTCACCGTGCTGGAGAAAAATCCCCTCCCCGGCGGGCGTTGCTATCAGATTATCAAAGACGGACACCGCTTCGACGTTGGTCCCACCCTATTTCTGATGCCGGAAATTTGGGAAGAAGCTTTTGCCTCCCTCGGCGAGAAGATGAGCGACCACATTGACCTGCGCCGCATTGACCCCACTTACAAAATTCATTTTGAAGACGGTTTGCAACTGCAACTAACCTCCGATATTGGCAAAATGCAAACCCAATTAGAAGCAGTGGAAAAAACCGCCTTCACCGGTTTTCTCAGTTATATCGCCGAAGGCGCAAAACACTACAAAATATCGGTAGAAAAATTTGTAGGGCGCAACTTCTTCAATATTTTCGAATACTTCAGCCTGGATAACCTGCCCCTTATCTTTCAACTCAAAGCCCTTCAAAAGCATTACACCAACACCAGCCGCTACTTTAAAGATGAGCGTCTGAAAGCCGCTTTTACCTTCCAGAACATGTATCTGGGGCTTAGTCCATATGATGCCCCGGCGACCTATTCTCTTCTGCAATACACCGAACTTGCCGAAGGCGTTTGGTATCCCATGGGCGGCATGTACGCCGCCATTGAAGCCTTCACCCGCGTAGCGGAAAAGCTGGGCGTGAAGTTTGTTTACAACACCTCTGTCAAGCGCCTGGAAGTGGAGAATGCCCGCATCCGCGCCGCCGAAACCGAAGACGGAACCCGCTACCCTGCCGATATTTTCGTGGGCAACGCAGACCTGCCCTACATCTATCAGGAACTGCTGCCACCCAGCCCCGAAGCCAAAGCGCTGGACGACAAACTCTACACCTGCTCCACTATCATGTTCTATTGGGGCGTAGACAAGCCCTACCCGCAGATTAATCACCATAACGTCTTTTTGGCAGGCGATTACAAAACCTCCTTCGACAAAATCTTTAACGAACACACCCTGCCAGACGCGCCCTCCTTCTATATCCACGCCCCCGCCCGCACCGACCCCGCCGCCGCCCCCAGCGGGGAAGAAACCCTCTACGTTCTCGTCCCTGTTGGGCATTTGGACCCCCGCACAAAGCAAGATTGGGAAGCCATGGTGAACCATGCCCGCGAAACCGTCTTCTCCCGCCTGCAAAAAGAAATGGGCATTAGCGACCTGCGAGAACACATCAAGTTTGAAATCAAATACACCCCGCTCACCTGGCAAAAACAATTCAACCTTGTCAAAGGCGCGGCGTTTGGGTTAAGCCACAACTTTTGGCAGGTCGGCTACTTGCGCCCCCAAAACCGCCATGCTCAGTACAAAAACATGTACTTCGCCGGAGCCTCCACCCACCCCGGAACCGGTTTGCCCATCGTCCTCCTCTCTGCCCGCCTCACCACCGAAAGAATTTTGAAGGAAAAGGGAAAGTAGGATGTTCGATATTTGCCCACCAAATACAAATTCCTGCTCTCTGCTCTCCAATCTCTAGCCCCTAATCTCTAACTTTACCGGTACAATAGATGTGCAAATACTGTGCGTTTTGGAGATAAAACTGTGACAATAGATACGCGCCCCATCTACAATCTTAAAGCCGTTGTTCAAGAAACCGGCATCGCCCCAGACACCCTCCGCGCCTGGGAGCGCCGCTACGGCATCCCCGTACCACAGCGCACCCAGGGCGGGCATCGGCTTTACTCCGAGTTGGACATACAAACCCTTAAATGGCTAAAAAAGCGCACCGATGAAGGTCTCAGCATCTCCCGCGCCGTAGAAATGTTGAAAAACCTGCAAGCCGAAGGCAAGGACCCCCTCCCAAAAACCGCCCTCCCCACCCGTGCCCTCGCAGAACGCGAACCCGTCTGGAACCTCGCCCCGGCTGCATCTTCCTCCTACTACATCCCCACCGAAACCAGCCTGGAGGCTCTCCGCGCTCAATGGCTGGCAGCCTGTCTCAACTTTAACGAGACCAAAGCCGAACAAGTCCTCAACCAGGCATTTGGCATGTACCCCATAGAAACCGTCTGCCTGGATTTACTTTCTCGCGGTCTCTCCGAAATTGGAATGCTCTGGTACGAAAACCGCGCCAGCGTTCAACAGGAACACTTCGCCTCTGGGCTTGCCATGCGCCGCCTGGATATGCTCCTCGCCGCCTCCCCCGCCCCAGGCAGAAACCACACTATCCTTGTTGGATGTCCCCCCAATGAATGGCACACCTTCACCAGCCTGATGATAACCCTCTTCCTGCGCCGGCGCGGGTTGCACGTCATCTACCTCGGCGCCAACGTCCCCGCCGCCCGCTTCGCCGAAACCCTCGAAGCCACCCAGCCTCACATCGTCATCCTCTCCGCCCAGCAGCTCCCCACCGCCGCCAGCCTCCAGCAAACCGCCGCCGACCTCTCCCGGCATGGCGCGGTAGTCGCCTTTGGCGGGCGCATCTTCGACCTGCACCACCCCGACCTCACCCGCCGCATTGCCGGGCACTTCCTCGGTCACTCGCTGGAAGAAGCCATTGGCTC
>DYNS01000464.1 GCA_020720965.1 Anaerolinea sp.
CGGTGGTATGGATGCCGTTCTCCTGGCTTGCCGCCCGGCTCGGCATTCCCATGTTTGAAGAATTTCGAACGCCTCGCCCCAACCAAAAACTGCTTGGGCGGGTTGCCTCATCCATTCGCCGGGCAAGCCGCTACACCCCCTGGCAGAGCAACTGCCTGGCGCAAGCCCTGGCTGCCCAAGCCATGCTGCAAGCCAGAGGACTTTCCAGCACGCTTTACCTGGGTTTGGCAACGCCAGACAACATCTCAGGCGGACAGATGGAAGCCCATGCCTGGCTGCGTTGCGGCGACAGGCTGCTCACCGGCGCGCGTGAAAGTGTCCGCTTTACCGTTGTGGCAACTTTTTCAAATCTCAAGGGTCTCCAGGCGCATCCCGGCGCGCCCTTTTCCAATGCGGCAAGTCCATTTAAGATTTTACAGTAAACCGCCCGAACCCGAGGAACCAGCATGAGCGCCATTTGCGGCATTTTTTCCCCATCCATCCCCCTCAACGCCGGCGACAATCGCCTATTTGCCATGCTGCATCCCCTGAAACCTTACGGGTTGGACGGGCAAGGCATCTGGCAATCCGCCGAAATTGCCCTGGGGCAACAGACAACCCGCCTTTCGGCGCTGCCCGTCGAAGAAACTCATCCCGCGCAAATTGGGAAAACCGCCCTTGCCGCCGATGCGCGTCTCGATAACCGGGATGAACTGTGCCGCAGGTTGGGAATCCCTGAGGCAGAACGCGCCCATGCCAGCAATAACCGCCTGATTTTGCTTGCCTGGCAGAAATGGGGGCTGGAATGTCCGCAATACCTGCTTGGCGATTTTGCCTTTGCCATTTGGGATGCGGAGAAACAACGTCTTTTTTGTGCGCGTGACAGCTTTGGCATTCGTCCGTTTTATTATGCACGCTGGAACCAAACCTTCTTCTTTGCCAGCGACATCAAAGCGTTGTTAGCCATCCCCGGTTTTCCTTTAGAGTTTGACGAAGCATACCTGGCGGCTTATTTCCATCACGGAGCCAGTTTTCCCCACGCCGAACGAACGCTTTTCAAATATATCCAGAAACTCCCCCCCGCGCACGCCATATTGGTTTCAAGCGGTCAACACAAAACCTGGCAGTATTGGCAACCGGAACAGGTCGGCGAAGTACGCTTTCGGGACGAAAAGGAGTATCCCGAAAGATTGGCAGAACTATTTACCCAGGCGGTATCGCGGCGGGTGCAGTCCCCGTTCCCGGTTGGGGCGCACATCAGCGGCGGGCTGGATTCATCGGCGATTGCCGTTGTCGCGGCGCGCCTTTTGCAGCAAAACGGCAAAAACCTGGCGGGCGGTTTTTGCTGGTCGCCGCCCATCTCACCCGATGCACCGCAACTGGCAAACGATGAGCGCCAAAGGGTGCTGAATATTGCCCAAAAAGAAGGCTTCCCGCTCTTTTTTGCCGATGTCTCTGGGCAAGATGCCGCCGCGTTTTTCATGCAGCCGCGCCCCATTTCATTTGTAGAATTTGCGCACGAGGTCAACATTCGCCGTCAAGCCAGCGCAAGCGGTATCCGAACCCTGCTTTCCGGCTGGGGCGGCGATGACGTGGTCACATCCAAAGGAATTGGATTCTTCCCAGGCGAAATTCGCGCCGGCCGCTGGAAAACCGCCCTGCATGAGCTAAGCCAACAAGCCCGGCTCCATCAGGTTAACTTGCTCAAACTCGGTTTCGATAAGTTTATCCTGCCCTTTTTGCCTGGGGATGTTTCCGTGCTGCTTAAAAACCGCCGAATTCCGCAACAAGCGCTCGCCCCCTTTGCGGGGAAAATGCCCATCCCGCTAGTTCTTGAACCTGGGCTGCGCGCGCGCCTGCAACAGGCGGTAAAACTTCCCGCGCCCAATTTTCAATCTCCCCGACAAAAGGGCGTGCGCGTCTTTCAGCAGGCGATGCTCGCCAATGGTCACATTGCCGACCGGTTGGAAGGCTGGGCGGCATGGGGAGCGCGTTCTGGCATTCAATACCTTTATCCGCTTCTCGACCGGCAGTTGGTGGAATTCTCCCTGGGGCTGCCGCCAGGCATGTATGTTAAAAATGGCTGGAGC
>DYNS01000135.1 GCA_020720965.1 Anaerolinea sp.
GGCTGTTGGATTTGGCGACCCATCACCGGCGGGGAAAAAGAAGCCTCCGAGCCGGAAGTGCAAGCGCTCATCCAGTTTATAGACCGCATCCGCCCTCAGGCGCTCATCAGTTATCACAGCGCCGCCCTGGGAATCTTCCCCGGCGGCGTGCCAGATTTTCCCCCCTCCATCCGTCTGGCGCAGGCGGTGGCAGAGGTGAGCAGTTACCCTTACCCGCCCATCAACACCGGCTGCGACTACACCGGCAACCTGACAGACTGGGCAGCCAACACACGCGGCATCCCCTCCATCGACATTGAATTGACCAACCATCGGGATACCGATTTTGAGCAGAATTTACGCATTTTGCAGGTCTTTTTGGGTTGGGAATAAAAGTTTGCCCCCTAAGGCAAAAGCGGGGTAAGCATAATCCCCGCCTTCCAGGCATCCAAATACCGGAAAGGGTCAATCTCGCCACGCCGGGCGTGCCAATCTTGCGGGGTGGATGGGCGGGAAATGCCAAAGTGCAGGTGGGTGGGAGTGTTACGCGCATCCCCGCTGTTGCCCACATACCCCAAAACCTGCCCCGCTCTCACGCGCACCCCCGGCTCGATGCCCGCCTCCAACCCGGAAAGGTGGGAGCCGTAATAGCGAAAGCCGTCATCCCCCACAATTGCAACCGCAATTCCGCCGCGCCGATTATCGTCTGGCTTTTGCGGGTTCCACAGGTCGGCAGAGCAGGCATACTCCACCACGCCATCCGTCACCGCCACGAAGGAAGTCCCCTCGGCGGCGAAGATGTCCACTGCCGGGTAGCCGTGCGCCGCCTCGCCCAGGCTGTACCAACCATCCTGGGGCGGCTGAATGGGAAAAACATATACAAAAGGGGAGAGGGTGGGGGTTTTGCTGGGCAGGACAAAAGCGGTGAGGGAGGGATACGCCACAGGCGAGGCGGTGGGCAGAAGGGTGGCAACCCGGCGCGAGTAGGGCGTGACGGTGGGTCGAGACGTAGGCTGCAGGGTGGCAGCCTGCCGGGGGGTGGGGAAAACCTCCGAAGCGGGAGGCGAGGCGCAGGCGAAGAAGAAAAGCGCCCAAGCCAGAAACATGCCCCGGCTAAGAGGAAAGCGTCCAGGTGGGTAGGACATCAAAATCCAACTCGGCAATGTGACCCTGTTGAAAGCGATAAAACCCGGCGGAGGCTATCATGGCGGCGTTGTCGGTACAGTATTTGAGGGGCGGAATGTGAACGGTGTAGTCTTTTTGGGCGAGGAAAGCGGCGCGCAGGGCACGGTTGGCGCTTACGCCGCCGCCGATGACAATGTTTTGAACCCCATAGGTGCGGGCGGCTTGCAAGGTTTTGGTGAGCAGGACTTCCACAACGGCGGCTTGGAAACTGGCGGCAAGGTCTTGCACGGGCAGGGGCTGGTTGGCGGCTTCCTGACGGCGAACTTCCCTTAGGACGGCGGTTTTTAGCCCGCTAAAGGAGAAGTTGTAGGAGCCTTCCAGCCAGGCGCGGGGGAAAGGGTAGGCGGCGGGGTTGCCTTGCGCGGCGGCTTGCTCTATGGCGGGTCCGCCGGGGTAGGGCAGGTGCAAGAGACGGGCGACTTTGTCGAAGGCTTCTCCGGCGGCATCATCCAGCGTGGCACCGAGGCGTTGATATTGCAGGTGGTCGTGCATCAGATTCAGTTCGGTGTGTCCGCCGGAGACAAGCAGCGCGAGCAGGGGAAATTGAGGGGCGGGGGCGGGGTTTTGCTCGGCGGCTTCGTGCAGCCAAGCGGAGTAGATGTGCCCTTCCAGGTGATTAACGGCTACAAGGGGTTTGCCGGAGGCGAGGGAAATCCCTTTGGCGGCATTCACCCCCACGACGAGAGAACCCGCCAAACCCGGTCCGCGTGTAACGGCAATAGCGTCCACCTCTTGCAGGGTGAGGGAGGCTTGCTGCAAGGTTTGCTGAACAACCGGGTAAATGCTGAGGACGTGCTGCCGGGAGGCGACTTCGGGGAAGACTCCACCATAGCGGGCGTGAATTTCCATTTGGGAGGCGACAACCGAGGCAAGTAACCTGCGCCCCTCTTGCAGCAGGGCGCAGGCGGTTTCGTCACAGGAGGTTTCGATGGACAGGATGACGGTCATGGTTTCCAGTGTTTCATGGGAAGGACGAAGTCGTAGGGGAATTCCGCCAGGCGCTCAAAAACGCCATCCGGGCGGACGTGATAGGTGTCTTCGATGCGAAAGCCCATGCCCTGCTCCGGATAATACAGACCGGGTTCAATCGTCATCACTACGCCGGGTTGCAGGCGGTTGCTATCGTCTGCGCCCAAACCGCTCCAGGGGCGCTCGTGAATATTCAGCCCAACTCCGTGCCCCAGAGAGTGAACGTAGCCCTGCAAAGGACCTTTAACGGTGCGGGGGGTTGGGTGTCCGTCTTTTTCAAAGAGTTCGCAGGTAAGAACCTGGTATTGGCGGAAGGAGGCGTTGAGGTCCAGGTTTTCTTGCACTTTGTCGTATGCCGCCTTCACCTGACGGTAAAGTTCCTGGGCTTGGGGGCTGGCGTAGCCCAGGCTCCAGGTGCGGGTAAAGTCGTAAAAGTAGCCGCCGCCCTGTTCGGCGGGGTAAATATCAAAGACAATGGTTTGCCCCAGGCGCATCAGGTCGGCGGGGTTGCCCACCGAATGAGGGATACCGGCATCGCGCCCAATGGCGAAGATGAAGCCCTCACGCGGTTCTGCGCCCCGCTCTGCCAGCCACAGACTAATTTGGGCTTTCACATCACCCACTGTCAGCGGGGAGCCATCTTCCTTCAGCAGCACTTCATCGGCGCGTACCGGGCTTTGGGTCAGCAGGTCGCGGGTCAGGCGCACCACTTCAGTTGTCACCTGCCCCATGTGGCGGATTCTCTCCACTTCGGCTTGGTCTTTGGTTTCCATAGCCGCCATAAAAACAGAGTCTTCCCTGGTTTCACCCACAAACTGCACAGAGGGCAAAAACGGGGCGGCATGGCTTAACATGGCAAAGGCGGCGCTCAGGTCGGTTGTGCCATATACGCCCACCCGACCTTGCACCCCTTGCGCCAGGAGCATTTTTTGCAGGCGCAGAGCGCTCACCAGGGCGGCGTCACCCCTGGCTTCCTTGTTCAGTTCGGAGAGGGGGAATTCATCATACAGGTGAATTTGCAGCCCGCTTTTGGCAGCTTCTTCTCTTTCCATGGGGTTGCAGTACAGGACAGCAGGCTCGCCCCTTTTTTTGATGAGGGTGGCATGGGCAACATGCCCGCCGCCGGTGAGGTAGGTAAAAGGTGGGTTGTATTCCGCATTGCCCAAAACCAAAAGGGCATCTAAGTGGCGGGCTTGCATGAGAGAATCCAGGTCGGTTTTCATAAAAACTCCGGGGTAAGGGTTGTCAGGGCGCGTAGCAGGGTTGGCTCTTCCTGCGGGAGGACGGTGCGCGGGTCGAAGAGAACTGCGCCATCTTCGGCGCGGGCAATGACCGGGGTGGGAAAATGGCGCAGGGCTGCCAAAAATTTGTCTGCCGATTTAACAGGCAGGCGCAAAACAAAAGTGGGGAGGGTTTCACCCGGAAGGCTGCCGCCGCCGATGGTCGATTCGGCTGCCGCCACCTGACCCAAGCCTGTTTCCGTTTGCCAGGCGTTTGCCCTGGCTTGCAGTTGAGCGGCGGGGGCGGCAATCATCTGCCAGATGGGGATGTGCCTCTCCGCCTCGCCCTTGAGGTAGTGCAGCAGAGTGGCATTGAGGGCGGCGAGGCGCAGCTTATCGGCGCGGACGGCGCGGGCGAGGGGGTGTTTTTTAATTTTTGCCAGCAAATCGGCGCGACCAAGGATGATGCCCGCCTGCGGTCCGCCCAACAGTTTATCTCCAGAGAACATAACCACATCCGCCCCGGCTTGCAAAGATTCTTGCACAGTTGGCTCGTGGGTTAGCCCATAAGCAGAAACATCCAACAGCGTGCCGGAGCCTAAATCGTCCAACGCCAGGGTTTGATAGTAATGCGCCATATCTGCCACTTGCGCCAGGGTTGGCTCCTCGGTGAAGCCGGTGAGCCGAAAATTGGAGCGATGCGCCCGCATAAAAAGAGTCCCGGCGGGGGCTTGCAGGTAGGCTTCTTCGTAATCTTCCAGGCGCACTTTGTTGGTCGCGCCCACTTCCACCAGTTTGGCGCCGCTTTGCTGCATCACATCCGGCACACGAAACCCGCCGCCAATTTCCACCAACTGCGAGCGGGGAATGATGACTCTTTTATTCTTTGCCAGGGCAGAAAGAACGAGCAGGACTGCCGAGGCGCAGTTGTTGACCACCACCGCCGCCTCTGCCCCGGTGAGGCGTTTGAGCAGTTCTTCGGCATGGACAAGGCGAGAGCCGCGTTTGCCGGTTTGCATATCAAATTCCAGGTTGTTGTAGGCGCTCGCGGCGCTGAGAATTGCCTGAGTCGCTGCCTGGCTGAGGGGTGCGCGCCCCAGGTTGGTGTGCAGAATGACCCCGGTGGCGTTGATGACCGATTCCAGGGAGGGTTTTGTCCACGCCGCTAAACGGGATTGGGCGCGGGCGAGGATGGTTTCGGAAGGCGGGAGCAAGCCTCCGGCGCGGATTTCGCCGCGCACTTCTTCCAGCGCGGCGCGAATTGCCTGGGTGAGCAGGCTGCGCCCGTATTCCTCGCTGAGGCTTTTTTCGGCTTGCTGAAGGAGGGCATCCACCGAGGGCAGGTTACGCAGGTTCATCTTGCGCCGCCTGTGGGGAGGTTTCTCTTACCCGCAAAAAGTATTCGATGGCGGCAATCCCCAGGGCAAGCCACAAACCTGCCCCAAAGGTGAGCAAGCGCCCAATGCTGAGCCAGGCAAGCACAGCGGCATAGATGCCAAACCAAAGCGACTGCCGCAAAATGACTCTTGCGCCGGGCGGGTTGGCAGCGGAAAATAGCCGGTTTGCCCCAAACACCAGGGGCAGGGCGCTACCCGTCACCGCAGAAACGAGCAAGACAAAAAAGCCCCACCGCGCCCAAAGGTAGGGGGGGCTGTAGGTCAGCAGGGCGTATAAACCCGCCCAGCCTGCCAAACTGAGGAAAAGAAAGGCAAAACGGTAAGGACGAAAAGAAGGGGGTTGGGGCATGGATGGAATTATAACCTGACACCTGAGACCCGATACCTGACACCTGATACTTGACACATCCCCCCCAAAGGTGGTATTTTGACCCCATGACTCCACAACTCCCCAACCTCCAAATTGTGCCGCTTAACCTGCTCATCCTGCACGAAGACCACGACAGGCAGCGCACCCTGCCGCTGGTGAACAAACTCCGCGCCCAGGGCATTATCCGCAACCCGCCCATTGTGATGCCGCTGGAAGACGGCAGTGGGCGTTACATGGTGTTGGATGGCGCGAATCGCGTTACCGCCCTGCAAGAGATGGAATTTCCTCACATCGTGGCGCAGGTAGTGGATGCCGCCAACCCGGATGTTCACCTGCAAACCTGGAATCATGTCGTCTGGAACATGCCCACCCGCGACCTGCTCGCCAGCATTCGGGAAGTGCCGGGGCTAAAGTTGATGTCGATTGAACGGGGTGCCTCCAAACGGGATGAGTTAGACTGCCTGCCAGTGGAGATTCAACTGGCAGATGGGCGCACCTTCCTCACCTGCACCACCAAAGACGGTCTGCGCCTGGCGGCGTACCTGCATGGGATTGTAGATAGCTACAAAGACAAATCGTTTTTAGACCGCACCATGGAAAAAAACATCGAATTCTTTTTAGATGTGCATAACGACCTGGCGGCGCTGCTCATTTACCCCATTTTTGACGTAAAAATGGTGCTGGAACTGGCAGGTCAGGGCTACCTGCTCCCCACCGGCATCACCCGCTTCACCGTCTCGCCCCGTGCCCTGCACCTTAACTACCCCCTGCACGAACTTTCCAGCGCCAAACCCATCGAATACAAGCAAGCCTACCTCACCAAATGGGTGCAGGATAGGATTAAACAAAAAAATGTGAGATATTATCAGGAAGCCACATTTTTATATGACGAATAGCCGTTATAATTCATCTATACAACTTTGCTTACCCACCCCCAAAAGGAGTATAACCAACCATGACCCTCAACCGCGCCCACAACTTTAACGCCGGTCCCGCCGCCCTGCCCCTGGAAGTGTTGCAACGCGCCCAGGCAGAGATGTTGGACTACAAAGGAACCGGCATGTCCATCATCGAGATGAGTCACCGCTCGAAAGAATTTGAAGCGATGATTAACGAAACCGAAGCAGATATGCGTGAACTGCTCAACATTCCCGCCAACTACAAAGTAATGTTCATGCAAGGCGGCGCAAGCCTGCAATTTTCCATGATACCGATGAGCTTCCGCCCCAGCGGCGCTTCGGCAGACTACATCGTCACCGGAACCTGGAGCAAAAAAGCAGTAGACGAAGCCAAAAAACTGGGCAATACCCGCGTAGCCGCCAGCGGAAAAGAAACCAACTTCGACCGCACCCCCGCCAGCCTGGAAACAGACCCCAACGCCGCCTACCTGTACTACTGCTCCAACGAAACCATTCACGGCGTGGAATATTTTGAAGAACCCACCCCGCCCGCCGGTGTCCCCCTCATCTGCGATGCCTCCTCCGACTTTATGAGCCGCCCGCTCGACATCACCAAATACGCCTACCTTTACGCCGGGGCGCAGAAGAATGTCGGTCCCGCCGGAGTCGTCATCGGCATCCTGCGCGAAGACCTGCTGGAACGCGCCCCCGCCAACCTGCCCGTAATGCTGGACTACAAAACCCTCGCCGCCGAAAAATCCCTCTACAATACCCCGCCCTGCTTCTCCATCTACATGGTCGGTCTGGTAATGAAGTGGCTTAAAAACCTGGGCGGCTTAAACGCCATGCAAACCCGCAACCAGCAAAAAGCCGGTCTGGTCTACAACGCCATAGACCAAAGCGGCGGTTTTTACAAAGGGCATGCCCAACCCGCCAACCGTTCCCTCATGAACATCACCTTCCGCCTGCCCACCGAATCCCTGGAAGACCAATTCGCCAGCGAAGCCAAAAAGAACAACCTCATCGGTCTAAAGGGACATCGCTCGGTTGGCGGCATGAGAGCCTCCACCTACAACGCCGTAGAGATGGAAAGCGTGCAAGCCCTCGTCCAATTTATGCAAGAATTTCAACGCAAAAACGGGTAAATGTGAACAACGAAATGAACATGGATTTCTTCTTCCCGGAACTCAACCCCGCCGAAGAAGGAACCATCCCCCTCCCCCCCGAAGCCATGCGCTTCCTCGAACTCCGCGCCGAACCGGTGCTGGATGAAGGACCCCTCCGCACCCGCGTCTATGTAGAAGTCACCGCCTTTCAACAACGCCCCTACATGGAAGTCACCCTGCGCGGGCAAGACGGCACAGAAATCGCCACAGTCAGCGTCATCGAACCCATGCAGCGCAAAAACGTCTTCACCCTGCACATTCGCGGCGCGCAAAAAAGCGGTAAATTCCACCTCGCCGCCCGCATGTACTACCCCGAAGGACCCGAACCCGACTCGCGTGAAATTGAATTTGAAATTTAACCCCTTCGCCTCATCAGAACGGAAGAAAGCGCAGCGCCCTGGCGCTGCGTGTTCCGTTTTAAGCGCCTTTCTGCTGCTCTGGGCGGTTTCCTGCTCCGCCCCACCTGCGCCAACAGCCTCCCCCCTGCCGCCTGCCAGCCCAACCCCAACACTCACGCCCACCTCCACCGCCATCCCGCCCACCCCAACCCCCAC
>DYNS01000465.1 GCA_020720965.1 Anaerolinea sp.
CGCCTAAAGTTTACCCAAAAAAGTGAACCCCGTTCCTTATCCATTATTCACGTTATTTACGTCTCGGTAGATTGGAAACGGGATACGCCCCAAAAAGTCTCTGCCTATGCCAGCGGCTTCCGACCCGATTTTGTCGGTCTCACCGGCTCTCAAGCCGATATTGAGACAATTACCCGCCAGTATGGCATTTACTACAAATTCAACGAACCAGACCCAGAGAACGGCTTCTTTACGGTGGACCACTCTGCCAGCACCCTGGTTTTGGACAGGCAAGGCAACCTGGTCATGACCCTGCCCTACGGGCTTACCCCGGCAGAATTGCAGGACGATATTTCGGTTTTGGTGCGCCAAAAGCCGTAGGCAACAAAAACGGGCTTCGTGAGAAGCCCGTTTTGGGTTTATGTGCGGAGAAAACTTACTTTACAACCGGCAATTCTGCTGCCAGCCAGGCATTCATGCCGCCGTTGACGTTGATGACGTTGGTGTAGCCCATCATCCGCAGGTACATCATGGTCATGGCACCGCGATGACCAGATTGGCACAGGGCAACAATTGGGGCTGCCTTGTCGGCGGGGAGTTGCGCCAGGTTTTCGGGCAGGGTGGTAATTTCGATATTGACTGCGCCTTCAATGTAGCCGGTGGCGAATTCGTCTGCGGTGCGAACATCCAGCACGAAGGGCGGGTTTTCCACCAGTTGGGTGTTCAGCGCGTCCACTGCAATGGCATAGAAGCCTTCGGGCAGTTCGCTCAGGAATTTGCTCAGGTCGCGTAGGCGGGTTTCGTCCACTTCGGGGGCGGTTCCAGCGACAAGTTCAGCGGGGGATTCGCCTACCAGCAGGGGCAGTTCGGCTTTGCGCCAGGCGCCCACGCCGCCAGCCAGGTTCTTTACATCGGTGTAGCCCAGCATCCGCAGAGCTGCCATTGTCATTGCGCCGCGATGACCAGAGCCGCAGTAGATGACGATGGGGTCATTCAGACCGGGGAGTTTATCCAGGTTTGCCAGCACTTCGCGGACGGGGATGTTGACTGCGCCAGCGATGAAGCCTTTTTCCAGTTCGGCGGGTTCACGCACATCCAGCAGGAAGGGCGGGTTTTCTACCAGGGCGGTGTTGAGGGCATCGGCTTTGATGCTGTAGTAGCCTTCGGGCAGGGTGGAGAGATATTCAGCCCAGACTCCGCTCCAGTTTACCCAGCCAACAACCGGCAGGTTGGCGGCTTTCCAGGCTCCCAAACCGCCACCGAGGTTGGTGACATCTTCGTAGCCCATCAGGCGTAAGCCCATCATCACCATGGCACCGCGATGACCGGAACCGCAGTAGACGATGATTTTGGCGTCTTTTTCCTGGGGGAGTTTATCCAGGCTGGTGAAAAATTCGTTGAAGGGGATGAGGGTTGCACCTTCGATGTAGCCGTCTTTGTCCCATTCTGCCTGGGTGCGGACATCCAGCAGAACCGGGGCTTCGGTCAGTTGTTCGGCGATGGCATCGGCTTTGGCGGCGTAGAAGCTCTCCGGCAGGTCGGCGAGGAATTGGTTGAGGGTCCCGTACAGGGCTTCGTCTGCAATGACGGGGGTGCTGATGGCTTCGGCGGCAGCGGGGGTTCCGGTTGCTACGGGCAAACCGGCTTTGAGCCATGCTGCTGTGCCTCCGCCCAGGTTGCGGACGTTGCTGTAGCCGAGGGCTTTGAGGGCGGCGAGAACCATTGCGCCGCGATGACCAGAGCCGCAGTAGACAACGATGGTTTCATCTACACCGGGGAGTTTATCCAGGTTTGCCAGCACTTGGCGGACGGGGATGTTAACTGCGCCTTCGATGTAGCCGTTGGCTTCCAGTTCGCTGGTTTCGCGTACATCCAGCAGGAAGGGGGCTTTGTCTACGAGTTCTTCGTTCAGTTTGGCGGCGCTGACGGCGCCAAAGCCCTTATCGGCGGGGAGGGCGGCGGTGACGCCGGCAAAGACTTCGGCAAAGTCCGGGGCGACAACGACTTCCACTGCCGGGGCTTCGGTCGGGGGAACCTGTTCCACAACCGGGGCGGGTGCGGGGGCTTCGGTGGCGGGG
>DYNS01000136.1 GCA_020720965.1 Anaerolinea sp.
CCGTCTCTCGCTGATGTAACTATTATTCCACTATTTTTGTGACTATTACACATAAAATAAGTAAATTTGCCCTAAAAAATTGGTATCTTGACAGAATTTTCAAATCCTTAACTTGTAACCGATAGTTTTACTCCGTTAATTACAACTGCTGCAAAACGGTACTTTGCGTATAAATTCTAGTGACAGTACTTTCTAATCTTCATCTTCTCCCTACGTTATCCCCTGCACGGAGGAGGGCTTTTTGGGGAAGATGGTCTCGGTGAGCAGGCGGGCTTCGTCTGTTTCCCAGTAGCAATCGGCGTAGGATTGTTTCAGTTCTTCCAGGCTGCGGTAGCCAAAAAGGAGTTGCAACACCGTCAGGTCGGGGAGCCCTACCTGACCCATGTCGTTGGGTTGGGGTTTGTAGGCGGAGGCGTCGGTCAGGTTGCCGTTTTCAAAGGTCAGTTGCACCCCGGTTTGGTAGAGGTTCAGGCGCAGGGTTCCGCTGTAATGGGGGATGAGCGATTCTTGCAGGCGTTTTTCCAGCGCGGGGGCGATGTGGCGCAGGAAGCCTGGCAGGTCTGGCACGCGCACATACCAGGCATAGGTCTGGCGGATGCGGGGCAGTTTTTCCTTCCAGACTTCGTACACGGGGTGGGAGGAACCATGCCAAAAGGCGACTGCGCTTTTTTGTTCCGGTGGCTGCGAATCGCGCAGGGCGTATTCCCGGCTGGTTTGCAGGGCGTAGCGGGCAACCGAGGGGGCGACTGCCAGCCAAGACACTCCGGCTTTGAGTTCAAATTCGTAAAGCGGAATGCCCCAATCCCAGTTGTACCAGGGGTGGCAGAGATAGCCGACCGGCTCGCCTTGCGGGGTTTGGATGACCCGGTATTCGTTGCGGATGACGCTGCGCGAGCTTTTGCCTTCCAATTCGTAACGCCAGATTTCCTCGGTGCGCTGGGCTTGCAGCATTTGGCGGGCGGCGGCGCGGGCGTAGGTGGCGCTCAGGAAGGGGATGTCGGCTTGGGTGGCAGGGCGGATTTGGTAGGGTTCGGTTTCGCCCTCTTTGAGCGTGGGAAATAGGGGGGTGAAGCCCACCCTTCCGCCGCTCAGTTCCAAGCCCATTTCGTAGCCGAAGCGCTTGTAGTAGTGCGGGATGCCGGTAATAGCCTGCACCATCTCGCCGCGTGCCGCGCTTTGGCGGTGGATTTCGTCCATTTGGGCTTGTATCAGGCGCAGATGCCGGTACTCTGGCAGGGTTCCGACCAGTTCCGGGCGACCTACGCCAAAGGGGATGCCCTCGTAGAGCCAGGTTTGGGGGATGATGTTTAGGGATGAGACAATTCTGCCGGTGGCATCTTCTTCTACGATGGTGAAGTCTTGTGGCTGAAAGGTGGGGTGCGGACGGGTGAGCAGGTCGCCTGTCCAGGCGGCGAGGCGCTCGTCTGGTTTATCCCAGCCTTCATCACTGTGGATGCGGCTGTTGAAATCTGCCAGTTTTTCGGCATCTTGGGGGGTGGCGCGGCGCAGGGTGAGTCCGTTGCCGAGGGTGGGTGCGGTCATTGCTGGAGTATCTCCTGAACCTCCGCCATTGCCTGGGCAGGGTTCTGAAAGTGGACGGCATGAAAACCGAGGGCGCGGGCTGCCTGGATGTTTTCGATGAAGTCATCGACGAAGATGGATTCTTCGGGGCGGGCGTGGAGGGCGGCGAGGGCGTGCCGGTAAATGCCGGCGTTGGGCTTGGCAATGTGGACTTCCGCCGAGATGGTGAGGTGCTCGAAGGCATCTTCAAATTTTTGGGTGCGTATCCAGGGGCGCAGACCGTCCCAGGCGTTGCTGATGAGCCCGGTTTTGTATTGGGTGCGGGCTTGGCGCAAAAAGGCGATGATGTCCCAATCGATGCTATCTCCGCCGAAGAATTGGGCGTGAATGCGCTCGCGCTCTTCGGTTGGCACGCCCAACTGACGGGCTACCTGCATCCAAAGGGTTTGCTCGGTCACTTCGCCAACCGAGGCGCGGGCGGCTACGCTGTAAGGTCCGCCGCCAAAGACCACGCCCTCCATTTGGGCGTAAGTCATGCCAAATTGGGCGGCGAGCTGGGTGCGAGGCTCTTTGTTTTCGGTGCGGACGATGACTCCGCCGAGGTCAAAGTACAGGGTGGTTATCATGTCAGTTTTCCAGCATTTTTTTGTAAAGCGGGTTGAGGGCAAACTGCTTTTTGCTAATTTTGGTGGTCTTGCGGCACTTGGGGCAGTGTGCGTCATAATGAGCGCCGGGCGTGCTGCGGAAGAGTTCTGCCATTTGGGCGATTTGTTCTTTGCCCAGGGCATAAGGGGTGGCGCAGGAAGAGCATTTAATTTGCATGGGTTTCTCCAAAAGAAGGTATTTCCCCCGCCTCCCAAGTTTGGGAGGCGGGGGTGGGGTGGGTTACAGCGTTTGGGTGCTGATTTCTTTTCCGGGGCGCAGTTCTTTCTCAAAATTGTCAAATTGACGGGCGGGGTGCATTCCGGCTTTTTCGTACAGGCGGGTTGCGCCTGTCAGGCTGCTGGCATCCACGCCCAATGCCGCGCCCTGCTTGCCGAGGGCGGCAAAGGCGGCAAAGGAGGTGCGTAGCAGGGCTTCGGCAATGCCTCGCCTGCGCCATTCCCGGCGCACGCCCAGTTCGTTTACAAAGCCCAACTCCGGTTTTTCGTACCCATCCCGGCGACAGAGGCAGATGCCTGCCATCTCATCCCCGTCCATTGCCACGAACCACAGGTTCGGGTCGTAGAGCGGGTCGCCCAAAAAATGATGGCGGAAGGAGGTCATCTCCTCTTCAAAGGGGCGTTCCACAAAGCCGTAATGGTCGCGGAAGGAATCTACCATCGTCTGCACAACGGCTTCCAGTTCCGTTTCCGGGTTGTAGGAGCGGATGGTGATGCCCTGCGGGGCGGGCGGAACCTGAGGCGGCTCCTGAAAGACGACTTCCATGCGGTAAAAAGAGCGAGTGTATTGGAAACCGTGCGCTTCCACCAGGCTGCGGCGTTTTGTATCCAGCGAGACAAAGCCCACGCGCGGGGCAAAACGTACACCATCGGGGACGCGCTCCAGGGCGAGGGCAGCGCGGGCTTCACCCCAGGCGAGCAGGATTTCTTCCAATCCCTGCCATTCGTAGCGGGGGTGAACTGCCATCCACACCCAGGGGTGAACGGGGGGCGTGCCGGTGTCCCACACTTCCACATAGCCTGCCAGGTCGCCGTTGGGGGCAAACACCAGCCGGGCGTTGGTTTGGGGGTTAAATTTGGGGTCTTGCCAGTCGTTGCGCAAAATTTCCGGGTCGGCAATATCCAGGTCGCCGCTAAGGTGCTGGGAGGCGGTGTTGAAGAGTTCAAAGCAGATTTGCACGTCGTCCAGGCTGAGGGGGCGGGCAGTAAAACCCGCGGGGAGGGGGTTAAGTTCTGGGGTCATAGGGTACCTTCTTCTTGGGGTTGCGGCTCCAGTTTGAACTTGAGCCAAACGGGGATAACGGAAAGGAGGGAGACAAGCGCCGTCACGGCAAAGGGGAATTGGGGCGAGACGCTTTCCCATAGCCAGCCGCCGATGAGTGGCGCGGGCAGGGAGACAATGCCCAGGCTTGTGCTGAACAGCCCAAAGGCGGTGCCGCGCAGGTTCTTTGGCACGGCTTTACTGATGAGAGATTGATAGGCGGGCGTTACCAGCGCCACGCCCGTGCCCGCCAACGCCCATCCGCTGGCGTACAGCCAAAAGGGACTGGCAGGCGGGATGATGGCTATCATGCCGATGGCGATGGACATTAGCACGAAACCCAGGGCAATGCCCACGCGCTCGCTGGTTTTATCTGCCAGCCAGCCGCCGGGAATCATAAAAGCCATCATAAACAAGCCAAAGATGCCATTGCTCCAACCAATTTGTTCAAAGTTCATTTGGGCAATATCTGCCATGTATAAGCCCATAAAGTTGAAGGACATGGCGAAGGAGATGTCGCGCACTCCATCGGTCAGCAAAATCCAGGTGATGACTCCACCGGAGAAAATAAGCCCGAACATGGTTGTCAGGTTCTGACGCAGGGCAGCCAGCGTAAAGGGCGTGCGCGAATGCGCCTCCTGCGGTTCGTGTTGCGCCGCCCGGCTTGCCATCCCCAGGCGGATGATGGTCGCCGCCAGGTACAGCGCGGCGGAGACGAGCAGCATGGTCTTGAAGTTGAAGTTCTGCACCAGCCACCCGCCCAGGGGCGGACCCAGCACGGAGACAACCCCGAACAGGGTTTGGGTAACGCCAAAAACGCGGGCGCGGTTGTGTTCGGAGGAGTTTTCGGCAATGAAGGCATCAAAACTTGGTCCCACCAAAGACCTGCCCGCCGCGCCAAAGATGCTGGAAGTCAGCACCCAACCCCAGGAGGTGGAAAGCACCAAAACCGTCTGCCCCACCATGCCAAAGACGCTGCCCAGCGCAATGGCTTTCAGCCGTCCCAGCGAGTCAGACATCCAGCCGCCCAAAATTTGCAGCAGCAGAGGCGCAACGCTTGCCAGGGTAAAAAACAAACCAATCTGCCCCACGCTTGCGCCCAACTCTTGCAGGTAAAGCGATTCGAGGGGTCCGTACATGCTCCCGCCCAGGTTGGCGAGAATCATGGCGAACATAAAAAGCAAAAGCAAAGGGGTTAGCAGGTTTTCTTTTTTAGGGGTTGTATCCATTTCACTTTCCTTCTGGTGCGCCGCCAAATTGCGCCAGCCATTCTTCGCCCAAAACACCCATCAGCAGGGCATCGGTGCGCTCGTTGTTGCGCCAAATCATCTCGCGCATCCGACCTTCGTGCTTAAAACCGGCTTTCTTATAGGCGCGGATGGCGCGAAGATTGTAACCAAACACCATCAGCGAGACGCGATGCAAGCCCAACTCGGTAAAGGCAAAACGCAGCACCAAAGACATTGCCTCGCTACCATAGCCCCTGCCCCAATATTCCCTCTCGCCGACCCCAATGCCCACAAAAGCATCGCCGTGCGGGGTCATGCCGCTTAAATCCACAAAGCCAATCAGGTTGTCTCCCTCCAGGGTACGGATGCCGAACATCCGCACAGGGGGCGGGTCTTTTTCCAATTCTTTTTCCAGCCACTCTTTGGTGCGCTTGGGCGAAAACAGCCGCGCCGGAGCCATATCCAACAAGCGCCCATACTCGCTATCCTGCCACCAACGAGAAAAATTCTCGGCGTAGGTTTCCGGCTCCTCGGCGCTCAGACGCACCAGTCTTCCGGTAAAAATATCGTTATTCATGGTTTGCGCTCCATTCCGCGTTCAACAGCCCAAAAGAAAGGTCGTCCCAGTGTTTGCCATCCCGCAAATACACTTCGCGGCGGCAAACCTCTTGCCGAAAGCCAAATTTTTGGGCAAGGGCAATGCCGGGGAGATTGTAAGAAGGAAGCGAAACCGCCACCCGGTGAAGATTTAACTCCCGAAAAGCAATCCGCAGCAACAAGCCCATCGCATCCGACCCGTAGCCTTTGCCCTGCTCCGAGGGGGCAATTGCCAACTCCAGGTTGCCAATCTGAGAAGCCCACAAAATCCAATAGATTTTGCCCCAACCCAGCAGGGTATTGCCTTCGCGTGGGCGAATGTGAAAATAATACAAGGTATCGCCCTCGTCCATTTCTTTTTCCACTTTCTCCAGGCGTTTCTTCACATCCCAAACTGAAAGCGGGCGGGCAACTTCCTCTCCCAAAGAGCGCAGCAAAGCCGCATCTTTCGTCCAGGCAGCGAGAGCGGCGGGGTCGCTCTCCAGTTCGATTCGAGTCAGGCGGGTGCGTTCACCCAGGTACAGAGATTGGTTCAGGTTCATAGGTCTCCAGGGTAAAAAATAAAAAACCGGTCACAAGCCGCGCCTGTAACCGGGAAAAGGGCAATAAAAAAGCCACAGGCATTGGGTGCGCTGTGGCTGAAGTGACATCTTGCGTGTAACTTACCAGCGAGTAGGCGCACAGGGACAAGGAAAACCGAAGATACCGCTCAGGCGGGTATCGCGGGCTTGGGTGCTGATGGGCTTCATAACCATTGTGCGCTCTCCTTTCGTAAAGATTAATTTCCGCTGAGAGTTTATCACGCTGGTTTGGGCGCGTCAAGCCGAAAATTCCGCTTCCCCTTCTTTCCAAACGCCATTTTTGCAACCTTTTCCGCTTGTCTGCATCAAAGCACAGGCGCTTTCAAGTGCAAAACAACACAAACCACCCCTCACGCAACAAGGAGATTTTACTGTTATGGAAATGCTCATCGACTTTCCCGGCGGAATGCGCGTAGACGCTCACTTCGGACCCTTCACCGTCCCCACCGACCAGCCCCCAGGCGCAACCGCCCCCACCCCCTTTGCCACCTTCCTTGCCTCCATTGGCACTTGCGCCGGTATTTACGTCCTCGGCTTCTGTCAGCAGCGCGGTCTTTCCACCGAAGGCATCCGCATCATTCAGCGGATGCGTAGCAACCCCTTTACCGGGCTTGTCCAACAAATCGACCTGGAAATCCAGGTTCCGCCCACCTTCCCAGAAAAATACCGCCCCTCCCTCATCCGCTCGGCGGAACTGTGCGCGGTAAAAAAGCACTTTGAGAACCCGCCCCAATTTGCCGTCACCACCAAAGAAGTCGCTGCCGCCTAAATCCCGCTCCCAACCATCGTCCCCTTTTCGCAATAGGAAAAGGGGACGATTTTATTTTCCTTGCCCAACCCCCTCAACCCGCTTACAATCCACCTAACCCCACCCAAAGGAAAAAACATGAAAAAACATCAATGGCTTTTTGCCCTGCTTGTGCTATCCCTCTCTGCGCTCTCCTGCAATTACGTAACCCGGATGTTGAACCCTGTCGAAGAAGCCCCGACCAGCGCCGCCCCCACCGAGTCGCCCGTCACCCTCCCGCCCGCCTCCCCGCCTCCTGCCTCCGAGACACAAGACATCGCCTCTCTTCTGCAAAGCCTCGGCGGAATCCCTTGCGAGGAGCAACCCGACCTGACCTGCGTCAGCATCCCCGTGCCCCTCAACCACTTCGACACTGCCGATACCCGCAGCATTGAAGTCACCTTTGCGGTTTTGCCCGCCAGCGGCGAGCGATACGGCATGTTCTTCCAAGCCTTCCCCGGCGGTCCCGGCGGCGAGGGAATTTCCTCCGCCTATTACGACTATTTTGACGAAACCGTCCTGGAACACTACGACATCGTTTACTACGACCAACGCGGGTTGGGGCTTTCCAGCCCCTTGGAATGTCCCCAAGCCCAGGCACAATCTACCCTCGATTCCTTCAGCGCCGATGACACTGCCGGGCAGGAAGGCCTGGATACCCCCGAAGAGCAGCAGCAAGCCATTCAAGATTCGCAAGACTTTGTTAACGCCTGCCTGGCAGAACTCAACCTCGCCAACCCAACCGACCTTGCCTTTTACGGCACAGACCAGGTCGCCGAAGACCTGGAAACTTTTCGCCAGACCATTGGCGATGAAAAAATCTGGCTATACGGAATCAGTTACGGCACAGCAGTTGCCCAAACCTACGCCGCCGCTTACCCTCAAAACCTCGCCGGGCTCATTTTGGATGGAACAGTAGACCTGACCCTCAGCGGCGAAGACGGCGCATACTCCCAGGAAAGAGGCTTTGAAACCGTCCTGCTTGCCACCTTGCAAGCGTTTTTCTGACATTACGGCGCGGCGGCGCGTTC
>DYNS01000137.1 GCA_020720965.1 Anaerolinea sp.
GCTCCGACGCCTGCCTGGCGGCGGCAACCCCAAACTGCTCAAAACGGTCACGACGGCGGGCTTCTTTGGCATCCATAAACTTGGAGGGGTCAAAATTCTTCACTTCGCAGGCAATTTGCACCAGCCACTCCGACTGCCAATTTTTGGTATCAAACAAAGTGATGGGACCCACACCAGACACCCCAGCGATGGCATTCCGCCAGGTTTCTTGCACGCTCAAGCCCAGGGGGTTCACCGTCCCCATGCCGGTAATGACAATTTTTTCCATGCTGCCTCCAAAAAGATGAAGTAATGCTCGTTTCTTAGCCTTCAAACTTGCCACCAGAACCGGTAAGAACCACCACGACCGGGTCTGGCAGGCGAGCAATGACCTGTTTAAGCGCCGCAAAAGCAATGGCGGAAGTCGGCTCTACGTATAACCCCCGTTGAAGAAGTTCGTCACGAGCCGGTAGAATCTCCGTTTCCTCTACCGCAACAAACTCCGCTGTACCCTGCTCTGCCATCTGAAGCAGCGCCTGCGCCCTCAGCGGAGAGCGGACACGCACACCTTCCGCCAGGGTGGGGCGTTCCACCACAAAACCCATCGCCTGATAGCCCAAGGAGGTCATCGTCCACAGCGGGGCGCAGGCAACCGCCTGCACGCCGACCATGCGCGGGATGCGCTCTATCAACCCGGCGCGGCGCAGCGCGTCAAACCCGCGATACATTCCCAGAAACAAACCTCCCTGCCCAACGGGGCAAAGCACCGCGCCAGGGGCAGAACCCAACTGTTCGTATATCTCATACGCGGCGGTGGCGTAGCCAGGCAGGTTTACCGGCAAGGCGGCGTGGCTGGCATAGGCAACGGGGTTGCTGCCGGGGGGACGCAGGTCTCTTTCCAGCGCGGAGGTCACATCGGCGCGGGTTCCGGGGATGGGGTGAATATGAGCGCCGTAGTTTTCAATCTGTCCCCGCTTGGGTCCCGAGGCGGCTTCCGGGACGTAGATGTGGGCTTGCATTCCGGCGCGGGCGGCGTAAGCAGCAAAAGACGCGCCCGCGTTGCCGGAGGAATCTTCCACTGCCTGGAGAATGCCGCGCCCCTGCAAAAAAGTGGCGATGAGGGCGCTGCCCCGGTCTTTGAAGGAGCCGGTGGGGTTGAGATGCTCTGCCTTAAAAGCAACCTGCCTCCCGAAGGCTTCTGCCCATAGAAGGGGGGTGAGTCCTTCGCCCAGGGTAACGGGAGCCTGGTGCGGGTCGATTGCGGTGAAGGTGTGACGGTAGCGCCAAAGCCCCGGCTGAGATGTATCCACCTGGGCGAGGTCAAATTCCCAGGGGGCAACATCCAACAGCCCGCCACATTGGGGGCAGCGGTGCGGAGCGCCTTGAACAGGGTAAGGGCGGCGGCAGTTGGTGCAGGCAATGGTCATTTCCATTCCTTTTGCAAGAGGGCGTAGTGATATTCGCTGCCGTATGCGCCCTTGAACCAGATGTTTTCTACCAGGTGGGCTTCGCGCCGAAAGCCAATGCGTTGCAAGAGGGCTTGGGATGCGGTATTTTGCACGTCACATTCTGCCACCAGGCGGTGAAAGTTTTGGCGCCGGAAGAGTTCCTCAATGAGGGCGCGGGTGGCTTCCTGGGCGTAGCCTTTGCCCCAATACGCCTGCGCGAGGGTGATGCCGATGTATGCCTGACGGGGGTCAGACTGGAAGGGGTGAAGGGCAATATCGCCAATCATTTCGCCGTTGTCGTGGCGTTGCAGGGCGAGCTGTAACCATTCGCCGGGGGTGATGAGGCGGTTCTGCATCTCTTCCACAAAGGCGAGGGCTTTTTCTGGCGGGTAGGGGATGTCCCAGCCCTGGTAGCGGGCGACTTGTGGGTCGTTGCGGTAGGCGAGGAAGGCGGGTAAATCTGCGGTGGTGAAGGGACGGATGAGCAGGCGCAGGGTGGGGATGGTAAGCATGGTTATTCGCCTGGGGTGGGGTGATATTCGCCTTCGACCCATTCTTCGCCATCGGGTTTAATTTCTTTCTTCCAGACTGGCACAATTTCCTTCAGACGGTCTATGCCGTAGCGAGCGGCTTCAAAAACGCCGGTGTCGCGGTGGGCGGCAGTGCAGGCAATGAGGATGGTTGGGGTGCGGGGATACAGTCTCCCGATGCGCTGAACGATGACGATGCCCTGCACTGTTTCCCATCGGGCGCGGATTTCCTGGGCGACCTGGCGCATTTTGGCTTCTGCCATCGGCTGATAGGCTTCGTATTCCAGGTAGGTGGTCTGGTGCGGGTCGCCGCGCTCGGTGATGCCGCGTACCATGCCGGTAAATATCGCCGCCGCGCCTGTGCCGTCATCGGTGATTGCTTGCAGGAGGGTATTGAGGTCTATTTCGTCTTGGGTAATGGATGTAATTGTTTTCATGGGGAAGGGGTCCGTTTGCGTTTAGCCACCAGAAACGGGGGGGAAGAAGGCGACTTCGGCGGCGGGGGGGATGGGGTCTTCGTCAAAGCGGTATTCGTGATTGATGGAGGCGAGGCAGTGTTCCAATAGACCGGCTAAGGCGGGGCGTTGTTGGATGAGCAGGCTTTTAAGTTGGGCGATGGTTGTGCCTGGGGGCAGTTCCATCTCCAGGGCGCGGGTAGCGGCACGGTCGCGCAGGGTGGCGAAGAAGAGGATTTTGGTGGGGGACATAGGAGCGGATTTTTTATTCGAGGGTTACATCGCCGGATTTGCCGCCGCGCTTTTGCAGCAGGCGAATGTTTTGGATGCGGATGGTTTTTTCAGCGGCTTTGGTCATGTCGTAGATGGTGAGGGCGGCGACAGAAACGGCGGTGAGGGCTTCCATTTCTACACCGGTTTTGCCCACTGTTTGGGCAGAGGCGGTAATTTGCACGCCAGGCAGGGCTTCGTCCAGGGTCAGTTCCACGTCCACTTTGGTGAGGGCGAGGGGGTGACAGAGCGGAATCAGGTCGGCGGTGCGTTTCGCCGCCATGATTCCGGCAATTTGAGCGGTGGTAAGCGGGTCGCCTTTTTTCATTTGCCCATCGCGCAGCAGGGCAAAGGTTTCGGGCTTCATTACCACTTCGCCGCCTGCCACTGCCAGCCGAGGAGTATCGGGCTTGGGAGCAACATCTACCATCTGAATAGAGCCGGAGGGGGTAAGGTGAGTGAGGGAGGTCATAAGCAAATTATATCGTAAGGTATAATCCCGCCTTATGGATTTGAACATCGCCAGCCACCAAACCAATCATTACCAGGTGCAAACTCCTGTTTACGCCGGACCTTTGGACTTATTACTGCAACTCATCGAAAGAGCGGAGTTGGATATTACCGCCCTCTCCCTGGCAATGGTGACAGACCAATACCTGCAACACATCCGCGCCCTGCCGCAAGCCCGCGCGGAGGAGATTTCTGCCTTTCTGGTTATCGCCGCCAAACTGATTCAAATCAAATCTGAGGCATTGCTGCCGCGCCCGCCTGCCCGCGAAGCCGGAGAAGAAGACCCCGCCGAAAATTTGGCACGTCAGCTTCGCATTTACAAGCGGTTTAAGGAAATTGCCAACTGGCTGGAAACGCGAGAGAAAAGTGGGCTGCGCTCTTACCTGCGGCTTGCCCCGCCCCCCAAAATTGAGGGGCGCTTAGACTTAAGCGACATCACTCTGGAAGACCTTCTCCGCGCCGCCGAGGGGGTCTTTCTCAGCGAAAGGGAAAAACAATCCCTGGGCACGGTCATCTCCGCCCCCAAAGTCACCATCCGGGAGAAAATCGCCTACATTGCGGAACGCCTGCGGAGCGGAGAAGCATCCTCCTTTCGGGCGCTCACCGCCTCGGCAAAATCGCGGCTGGAGGTGGTCGTGACCTTCCTCGCCATGCTGGAGTTGATTAAGCGCTACCGCATCTCTGCCCGGCAAGATGCCATCTTTGGCGATATTGCCCTGGAGCGCAGCCCGGACTGGAACCCGGAAGAAGAATTTGACCTGGAGTTTGAATAAAAAATGGGCTAAAAGCCCATTTTTTTCTTAACCCAGCCTGCCAAAAGCAAGCCCAACGCTGCCCCCAAATTATCAAACAACAAAACATCTTGCAGGCTGGGAAAACGCCCCGGCGTAAGCGACTGATGCAACTCGTCCGAGGCGGCGTAAAGAAGAGCCAGCAACCAGGCAAGCCAGGCGCGTTGGGGTTTCCAACCCAGGGCGTGCCAGTAAGAAACCGCCAACATGCCATACCCCGCCATGTGACCACCCTTCTTAAACAGCCTATCCCAAAGCCCCAAATCGGGCAGGTTTTTACCGGGCGTGGCAGAAAAGGCGAAGATAAGCGCCATCATCACAACGGCGGGAAGCCAACGGGGTACAATCCAATTTCGGCGCAACATGCGCCCATTCTACCGCAGCGCGAGGCAAAACCGTGAAACCGGGCATACATCAGGCGCTTTTACGCCAAAACGAAAACTGGCTCTTGTTTACACACCCACAAGAAATCCTTCAAACCCAGCAACTGACCGAAGTTCTCCCCGCCCTACGCTACCTGGAAACTCAGGTGGAAAAGAATGGGCTGCATGCCGTTGGCTTTCTTTCCTATGAAGCCGCCCCAGCCTTCGACCCTGCCTTGCAGGCTTTACCCGCCCCCGGCTTTCCCCTGCTCTGGTTCGGACTGTACCCGCCGCCTGCTTCCGTTTCGCTGCCTGCCCTGCCCCCCAACCTGCTCAACCTGCGCTGGAAGCCCGATACATCCCGCCGCGCCTATCAAAACGCCATTCGGGAAGTCAAAAAGCAAATCGCATCCGGCAACACTTACCAGGTCAATTACACCTTGGTCACTCCGCCGGTTGGATGCGGTTTGTTGGCGGGGACGTTTCGGGCTTGGCTTTTGCAAAGCGGGCAAATAAAAGAGCAAGTCCTCCGTGTGGAGGACTTGCCGCAGTGTAAAACGTTGTATCGCATTAATTCTATTCGCCGGTGGCAAAAAGTGAGCCTTAGCCCCCCGCCAGGCGAAGGAGAGCCTCTGGAACCCAAAAGCCGCCCATACCTGCCAGCGCCGCCGCGAGGGAGAGAAGAAAGATGAACCCGCCCAAAGCCATCAGGACGTAGTCGCGGGTTTGGTAACGCAGTTCTTCCAACCAGGTGTGCGCCCCCATGCCAAAAGCGCGTAAGTCCATCGCATCGATGATGTCTTCCGAGCCGATGATGGCGTGAATGGTGACGGGGACGATGATGGGACCCAACTTTCGGACTTGCTCTACCAGCCCGCCGCTAATTTTTTCCAATTCGTAGCCGCGTGCCCTCTGCGCGTCCATCGTCAGTTGAAAATCGCGCCCAAAGGTGGGGATGAATCGCATGGTCAGGTCCATGGCGTAGGCGATTTTGTCTGGTAGCCCCAAGCCCCGGAAGGTGATTCCGTAGAGGGCGGGGTTGAGAGAGTAGGGGATGAGGATGGTCATTACCGCAATGCTAAAGACACGCACAAACTGACTAACGGCAAAGAAAGCCCGTTCTACGGTAATATCCAGGGTGGGAGTCCAGCCCAGAATGCTGAAGGGGGCAACATACTGTCGGAGAAGATGTTCGGTTTGGTACACTTCTTCTCCGCCCCGCCCGGTGAGGAAGGTGAGAAAGGCGAAGAAGAAGACAAACGCACCGATGAACAGGAAGGGGCGGCGCACCTCCGACCAGGTAAGCCCGGAGGTGAAGAGCCACAGCAGGGCTATGCCAAAAAAGGGTAGCAAAAAGCGCAAGTCCCAAAACGCCAGGGTGGAGAAGAGAAAGGCAAGGTAAAAGATAACCCAGGCACGAGGGTCAAACCACTGCACAAGCGACCGGCGTTTGCGGTAACGCCAAGAGACGAGCATGGCTTAGCGCCCCGATTGGCGTTGTACGGCGGAGTAGGCTCCAACCAGCAGAGGGACGAGGATGGCGGCAAAGATGAGGTTGGGACCAGCCGCAGGCAGGAATTGCCCGACAACGGTGGCAGTGAGGCTGAAGCCGTTAATCCAAATATCCGAGATGGCGGCAAAGCCCAAGCCGATGATATTGCCCAACATGCCCCATGTGACAGCGGCAGCGACATCTACGTTGTTACCAAAAACGAAGCGCACAACCACAATGAGGGCAAAGCCGATGAGGATGGAGATACCTGCAAAGAGCGAAATTTGAGCATCACCGAATACGCCGTTATCCACATCGTAAAACAGCATGTTTGCCTGCCCAGGGTTCATAAAATACAGCACAGTCGCCAGCAAAGCCAGCCCGCCGCCCAGGTACAGGACGGTATCCATGCTTTTCTTTTTGTCGCCAAACAGATGCACCAAACCCGCCACAAAGCCTACCAGCCCGTTGCCAATGCTCCACTGCGGAGAAAGCCCAAAGCCGGTGAGGGCATCGCCGAACATGTTGCCCACCGCCCCGCTGAAAAAGCCGACAACGGGTCCAAAAGCGTAACCAAAGAACATGGGGATGGCAATGGCAGGGCGCAGGGAAACCTGGCTAAGAGAGGGAACGACAAAGACAGTTCCATTGAACAGGTAAGAAAACACGGCATATAATGCCGCGCCAATTGCCATATACACCACCTCGCGGGTTCCCACTTCCCAAATTTTATTTTCTTTGGTAACAAAGTACACCGCAAAAGCGATTGCCACGCCCACGCTCACAAACACGAAGCGCAAGGGCAGGGTTGCCTGGTCAACCGAGAAGTTGAAAGGTCCCAACGTCTCGGTTGTGCCAAAAACAAACATGACAATGGCAAAAATTGCCAAAAGAGCGAGTAAAGCGCCCAGTACAGAAACTAACTTTTTGTCCATCATTCTCTCCTTGAGGTGGAAAAGGGTTAGAGGTGCGCCAACGCTTCGGCGCGTAAAAATGCCCCGGTTTGGGGATATTTTTGCAAGTTCAAATCTAACAGGGATGAAGGTACAACCCGGCTGGCGCGTAAACGCTCGTAATCGCGCAGCACTTCCGGCGGAGCGCCATCTGCCTGCAAGGTTCCATCCGCCACCAATAGCACGCGGTTGGCATAAATGACTGCCATATCTACATCGTGTGTGATGAAGAGAACCGCCTCGAAGCCCGGCAGTTGCAGAATGGCATCCATAAATCCCATGTAATTTTTATAATCCTGCCCGGCGGTCGGCTCGTCCATAACCAAAATTTTGGAGCGCATTGCCAAAATGGCGGCAATGGATACTCGTTTTTGCTGACCAAAGGACAGCGAAAGGGGGGCATCTGCAATTTTTTCTTCCAGGTTCACAATTTTCAGGGAGGATAACACCTGCTCTTGCACCTGCGCCGGAGTGTGCTTAAGGTTGGTGGGACCAAAGGCAAGTTCCTCCTGCACAGTGGGCGCAAAAAGCATGTGGCTTGGGCTTTGAAAAACATACCCCAAAGTGCTGGCAATTTCCGCGACGCTCGCCTGACGGGTATCCACACCGTTGACCAGTACCCGCCCGCTTTTGGGCTTCAGCAAGCCAATGGCGTGCTTTACAAAAGTCGTTTTGCCCGCCCCATTAGGACCCAGGACGGCGATAATATCGCCCTTTTTAATATCCAAGTTCAGCCCGTGCAGCACCTCGCCGAGCTCGGCCAGCAGGCGCTGGCGGTCAGCAAGATCGAAGTTGCCGCCCTTGGCCATCAGTTCGGGTACCGCATGGCGCTCGCGGC
>DYNS01000138.1 GCA_020720965.1 Anaerolinea sp.
CGCCACAGCCTTCAGATTTTTAGAAGCCATCACCAGCCCCATGCCGGTGCGTCCGTTGTTGCGGTTTGCCATGCTGAGGGCGCTGGAGAAAAGAACGCCTTTTTCGGCGGCTGGACCGTGTTGCAGAACCTCGATGTTGTCATCACCCAAGGCTTGCTTCAGTGCGGATTCGGCTTCACCCGTCACCTTGCCTGCCAGAAAACTGGCATCTTCCAACGCTGCCACACCGTCCTTAATCCAAAGATAAACCGGTTTCTCGGCTTTTCCCTGCACGACAATGCCATCGAACCCGGCGAATTTGAGCTCGGCGGGGAAGAATCCGCCGCCCTGCGAATCGCCGATGCCGCCGCTGATGGGAGATTTGGCGTTCATATTCACCCGGCTCTGCCCGCTAATGCTCGCGCCGGTTGTCACGCCGGTAAAAATGGTCAAAACACTTTCCGGGGCAAGGGCATCCGTCCCGGCAGGCATTTGCTTCAGGATGTAGTACAAGCCCATAGCGCTGCCGCCGTAATAGGTGCGGTAAAAGTCTTCGGGTGGGGTTTCCACCGTCAGGGTGGAAGTGGTCAGGTTGACGTGCAAAATCTTTCCGTTGTATCCGTAAGGCATAGGGGTGTCTCCTTTTGGGATGATTATAGCAGAATCGGCAAGGGAAACAATTTTTTACTTCCGAAATCTACAAAAATTTTCATCCATTTGGTTTTTTAAGACAAAGACGCGCCCCCCGCTTGTTGGCGAGGGGCGCGTTGCACAAAAATTAGGCGGCTTTGGGGGTCATCTCACGCATTCCGTAAGGGAATTCGTATTCTGCCATTTTTTCCATAAACGGGTCTGGCGGGAAGGCTTCTGGACCTAAAACGCCCGCGCCCTGCCATGCGCCGCTGTGCAGCAAATCCATGGCGATGACGGCGCTGAAGGCGGTTTGGGCAACCACTGCCTGACAGCCCCAGCGGGTCATACACTGTTCGTTGTCTGCCACCTGGTAAAGATACACTTCGCGGGGCTTGCCGTCTTTGCTGCCCTTTACCCAGGTTCCGGCGCAGGTTTTGCCGCTCATCTTATCGCCCAGGTGAGCCGGGTCTGGCAGGCAGGCGGCGACTACATCACGCGGGGCAACCTGCACGCCTTTGACGTTGATTTTCTCTTTGTTATCCAGCCCCAGCATGTGCAGGGTTTTAAGAACGCCAATAAACTGGTCGCCCAAGCCATATTTGAAAGTGGCTCGTTTGGTTTTTACCCAGCGCGGAACAAGCAACACTTCTTCATGCTCCACGTTCACCACTTCCACCGGACCAATCTCCGGGAAGTCAAAAACTTCCGGCTCAGAGAAGGGCGGGGTGGTGAACCAGCCTTTGCCCTCTTCCCAAATGACGGGTGGGTTAAGACATTCCTCAATGGTCGTCCAGATGGAAAAATTGGGAGCGAACTCGTAGCCAGAGATGGCAATGTTCGCGCCATCCCGAATGCCCACTTCGTCAATTTCGTCAAAGAGATGGTCCTGGGCGTAGCGGGCAAAGACATCCGCCATGCCAGGCTCCACACCAATTCCAACCAGCGCCAGCAAACCTTTTTTCTCCCACTCTTTGGCTTTTTCAAACTGATAGTCGCCCAGTTTTACCCCAGGCAGTTCAAACGGTTTTTCGGGATGCGGCTCCGAGAGGGTCATCGCCATATCCATGTAGGTCGCGCCCACGTTGTAGGCGGCGTCGAAGATTTGTTTGTTGAAGATTGGGTCCACCGAGTTCATAATGAGATTCACGCCATATTTGCGGGCGAGCGCCTCAATCATGTCCTGTTTCGATGCGTCCACAAATTCCACCGGAAAACGCTGCGGGTCGCCAAACTTGGCGGCGACTTCCTCGGCGCGTTTTACGTTGTAATCTGCCAGCACCATTTGCTCCATCCAGTTGCGTTCTTTAGCAATTGCGGCAATTGCCTCCCCTACGCCGCCGACACCGATGAGCAGTACTTTCATAAATCCTTTTCCTTATGAGTTTTATAACCTTACGGTTAGTTTTTAACAGCCGGAGCTGTTATTGATGGGTTAGAAGTACACTTCCTTCACAATCTTCAGGTGCATAAAGGATTCAGATTCGCGCACACCATCCACGGTGTACAGTTTTTCGGTGAGGAAAGACAAAAGGTGAGCATGGTCACGGCAAACGACTTCGCAAATAATATCGTAACGCCCGCTGACCACAATGGAATAGATAACTTCCTCAAAGGCAGAGATTTTATCCGCCACTTCCAACATCTTCTCGCCCTGGGTGCGGATGCCAATCATCGCCATGGTGCGGTAGCCCATCCGCAGCGGATTGGTGACGGCAACCACCTTCAGGATGCCCGCCTCCACCATTCGCAAATAACGCACCCGAATCATGCCGGGCGAAACGTTTAACTGTTGGGCAATTTGGGCAAAGGCAACCCGCCCATCCCTCCGCATCGATTCGATAATATATTGGTCAACCTCGTCCAGGTCGCCGGGAGTGTTATTAGTAATCATGCTGTCCATAACCAAATTTTATAACGATTTGTTTTACAAGTCAATATTTTAATAATGATTGCTTTTTATTTTGGCAATTTTTATCATTTTTCAATAAACCCGTTTGGGCATTCCAACCCCCAGGAGCGGCGGGCGGTTATGGTATGATTCGGGCGTTCTTTCACCCTTCCCCAAGGATTTTTTATGCAACCCTCCTCTGCCGAACTGATGATAATTCACGCTGCCCGCCTGCTCAAAGATGGCGATGTCGTCTTTGTGGGCGTTGGTCAACCCAACCTGGCTTGTAACCTGGCAAAACGCACCCACGCCCCCAACCTGGTGATGATTTACGAAGCCGGGGTCATTGGCGCAGAACCGGCGCGCCTGCCCCTCTCCATCGGCGACCCCACCCTGGTCAGCGGCTCGCTCTCGGTCGTCAGCATGTACGACATCTTCGCCAACTACCTGCAACGCGGCAACGTGGATGTGGGCTTTTTGGGCGGCGCACAAATTGACCGGTTCGGCAATATCAACGCCACCCTGGTCGGCACAGACTACGCGCATCCCAAAGTGCGCCTGCCCGGCTCTGGCGGCGCACAAGAAATTGCCGCCTGGGCAAACCGCTGCTACATCCTCACCCCGCACCAAAAACGGCGCTTCCCCGCCGCCTGCGACTTTCGCACCAGCGCCGGCTACCTGAACGGCGCAGGCGAAAGGGAAGCGCTCGGCTTGCGCGGCAAAGGTCCCATTGGCGTTGTAACCGATATTGGAATGCTCGCCCCAGACGAAACCGGCGAACTCATCCTCACTGCCCTGCACCCTGGCAAAACGGTGGAAATGGCAAAAGAAAACACCGGGTGGGATTTACGCATTGCCCCCAACCTGCAAATCACCTCCCCGGTGACAGAGCGGGAACTGCAAATTTTGCACGAAGAACTCGACCCAACCGGAATCTACCTGAAATAAGGCGCAACCAAACCTGTTTTTCTCCCGTATATCCCGCTATTCAAGGAGAAAAATATGACCGTAGAAACAAAACCATCCCTGCGCCGCTCCCGCAAAAACCGCATTTTGGGCGGGGTCTGCGGTGGATTTGCAGAATTTTTCGGAATCAGCGCCTTTTGGTTTCGCCTGGCATTCTTCATCGCCTTCCTGCCTGGGGGCGTACCGGGAATTGGGCTTTACCTGCTTGCCCTGCTCGTCATCCCCGCCGAAAAAAACTAAACGGTAAGAAACGCAAGTTCACCAAAGCAGGGCGTAGCCCTGCTTTTTGATGTGTGTTCTTACCTGCAGGAGAAAACGCCATGCCTCGTTTTTTACAAGCCATCCTGTTTGACCTGGGAGACACCCTGATGTACTCCCCGGCTCCCTGGCAACCCGTGCTGGAGGAAGCAGGGCGGGGGCTTGCCTCCGCCCTGGCGGATTACGGCTTGGAGATTGACGAAGAAAACTTCCCCCAGGAATTTCGCCTGCGGGTGAATGAATATTACGCCGAGCGCGACCGGCATCTGATGGAAACAAGCGTCACCCTGGTTCTGCAAGACCTTCTGCGCGAGAAGCACTTCCCCAAAGTGCCGGAGGGGATTCTGCGTTTTGCGTTGGATGAGTATTACGCCATTACCCAACAAAACTGGCAACTGGAAGAAGATGCCTTGCCCATGTTGCGCGACCTGCAAGGGTGCGGCTACCGCATGGGGATTGTCTCCAATGCCGGAGATGAGCAGGATGTTTTCCAGTTGGTGCAAAAGTTTGGGATTCAGGATTATTTTGACTTTGTGCTTACCTCGGCGGCTTGCTCGTATCGCAAGCCGCACCCGCGCATTTACCAGGTGGCGTTGGCGCATTGGGGTTACATGCCAGACCAGGCGGCGATGGTTGGGGATAGGCTGGATGCGGATATTGGCGGCTCTCAGGTGTTGGGAGTGTTTGGGATATGGAATCGCCGCCGCGCCCGAAAACAAACAACCGGGCAGGTAACGCCCGACGCAACGGTGACAAGCCTCAGCCAAATTCCGCCTTTGCTGGCTAAAATGCTCCAGTAACGGGTGATTCTTTTTTCATCCTATCAATTGGTATCAAAATCGCCTTTTTGGGGTTGTAGGGACTGGAATTTTTTCGATAAAACAGATATAAATTGGATAAATAGAAGATAATCCCCAGGGGTTTACCCTGGAATATTACCGGAGAAACCGATGGAAAAAGAAAAAGCATTGCAAATGTACTATGAGATGGTGCTCATCCGCCGGGTGGAAGAACGCGGCGCAGAACTATACCAGGCTGGCAAGATTGGCGGGTTTATGCACCTGTATATTGGTCAGGAAGCCGTTAGCACCGGTTTGATTGCCGCCCGCGAACCGCGTGACCGCGTAATTACCGCCTACCGTGACCATGGCGTGGCGCTGAACTGCGGCATTTCTGCCAACGAGGTGATGGCGGAGTTGCTGGGCAAAGTGACCGGCACTTCCAAAGGCAAGGGCGGCTCTATGCACATGGCGGATACCGAAAAGAATATGTGGGGCGGTCATGCCATTGTGGGTGGGCATTTGCCCATTGCCTCTGGCTTGGCGCTGGGCGACCAGTATGCCGGGAACGATAACGTGACCATCTGCATGTTTGGGGATGGCGCTACCAACATTGGTTACTTTCACGAGGCGCTCAACCTTTCTAAAACCTGGGGGCTGAGGGTGCTGTGGGTGTGCGAGAATAATCAGTATGGCATGGGTACGGCGGTGGAACGCGCTTCGGCAGTGGATGAAATTCGGCAGAAAGCCGAAGGCTATGGGATGAAGAACGCCCAGGTGGATGGCATGGATGTGGCGAAAGTGTATGCTGCCGCGCAGGAAGCCATGCAGTTTGTGCGCGAAAATGCACAGCCGTATTTGCTGGAAGTGAACACCTACCGCTTCCGGGGGCATTCCATGGGCGACCCGGAGCGCTACCGCAAACAGGAAGAAGTGAAAAAATGGCAGGAGAATGACCCGATTGGCATCTTCCGCGCCCAATTGCTGCGAGAATCGCTGGCAACCGAAGCGGAACTGGACGCGCTGGATGCCAGAGCCGAATCTGAAACCCAAAAGTCGGTGGAGTTTGCCGAAGCCAGCCCGGAACCGGGGATGGATGAACTTTTTAAGGATATTTACGCTGCATAGAGAATAGAGAACAGGGAGTAGAGAATAGCGGACTGCAAAAAGTTGACCAATCTCTGATTATCTACTCTCTACTCTTTGCTCTAAAGGAGAACTTATGGCTAGAATTACGATGCGCGAGGCTATCTCGCAGGCTTTGATGGAAGAAATGGACCGGGACCCGGCGGTTTTTATCCTGGGGGAAGAAGTGGGCGTTTGGGGCGGCACTTATGCCGTTACCAAAGGTTTTTACGATAAATATGGCGCGGAGCGGGTGAAGGATACCCCCATTGCCGAAAATGCCATTTTGGGCGCGGCAATTGGCGCGGCGATGGTTGGTCAGCGCCCAATTGCGGAGTTGATGACCATCAACTTTGCTTTTTCTGCCATGGATTACATCGTCAATCAGGCTCCCAAACTGCGTTACATGTTCGGCGGGCAGTTTAGCGTGCCGATGGTCATTCGCGCAGTGGGCGGCGGAGGGCGGCAATTAGGCGCGACTCACTCTCAGACGCCGGATTCCGTTTTTGCACATTTCCCCGGCTTGGTGGTTGTCAGCCCCGGAACCCCGGCAGATGCCAAGGGACTGCTGAAGAGCGCCATCCGTTCTAATGACCCGGTACTGTTCATTGAACATGCGACCATGTATCAGGTACGGGGGGAAGTGCCAGAGGGTGAATATCTTGTCCCGCTGGGAAAATCTACCGTGCAGCGCCCCGGCAAAGATGTCACCATTGTCACCTACTGCAAGGGTCTGGAACTCTCGCTGAAAGCCGCAGACGACCTGGCAAAGCAGGGCATTGAAGCCGAAATTGTGGATTTACGCACCCTGCGCCCGCTGGATATGGAGCCGGTGCTGGAATCTTTCCGCAAAACCAACCGGGCGGTTGTGGTGGAAGAGGGCTGGAAGTCTTACGGCGTGGGCGCGGAAGTGGTCAGCCGCATGTATGAAGAAGCCTTCGACTACGCCGATGCGCCGATTGTGCGGGTGGCGCAAAAAGAAGTGCCGCTGCCCTATAACCGCACCCTGGAGCAAGCCGCCCTGCCGCAAATCCCCGATATTGTGGCGGCGGTGAAGGAGGTAATGAAGTAATGGCAGAGACAATTAACATGCCCAAACTGGGCTTTGATATGGCAGAAGGCACTCTCATCCGCTGGGTGAAGAATGTGGGCGAAGCCATTGCGAAGGGCGAAGTGCTGGCAGAAATTGAAACCGACAAAGCCACCGTAGAAGTGGAATCCGCCTACAGCGGGGTGGTATTGCAGCACCTGGTCGATGCCGGAACAAGCGTCCCGGTCAACGCCCCGATTGCGGTGGTGGGCGCGGAAGGCGAAAAAGTGGAAAGCGGAAAGCAGGCGGCGAGCAGCAGCGAATCGGCAGTGGAGAGCCAACCCATGCCCGCCACCGATTCTCCTGCGCCGTTGCCCGCTGCTTCCACGCCACTGACGGTTAAGGCTTCTCCGCTGGCAAAGAAAATCGCCCGCGAGCGGGGGGTATCCCTCGGTTCGGTATCCGGCACAGGTCCCGGCGGGCGAATTGTGCGGAGGGATATTGAATCGGCTATTCATCAGCAGTCGGCAATTGTCAGCCCGGCTGCGCCCGCTCCCAACTATCCGACCAGCCAACCAGAAGACCAGGTAATTACAACAACCAAACTGCGCCAGGCAATTGGGCGGCGGTTGGTGGAATCGAAAACCACCATTCCGCATTTTTATGTGACCCATGAGTACAAGATGGAGGCCTTGATGGCGCTGCGCGGACAACTGAACGGCTACCTGCCCGAAGGCGAAAAACTCTCGGTAAACGACTTCATCGTCAAGGCGGCGGCGCTCGCGCTGAAGCAGTTCCCCAACCTGAACGCGACCCTGCGCGGAGCGGAAATCGTCCGCAGGGGGCAGGTGAATGTTGGGGTGGCGGTGACGGTTCCCGGCGGGTTGTTAACGGTAGTGGTCAAAGACGCCGACCAAAAACCGCTGCGGGTCATCTCCGCTGAGATTAAGGCAATGGCTGCCC
>DYNS01000139.1 GCA_020720965.1 Anaerolinea sp.
TCGATGTTCTGCGTGGATTTGCTGTTTTTGGCATTTTGGCGGTCAATATCGCTGGTTTTGCCAGCCCGGCATTTTTCCCTGGCTATCTTCCGCCGGAAAATTTGGCATGGTACGATGAAATTGCCGAAGCCCTTATGCTTTTGTTTGCCGAGGGAAAGTTTTATAGCATCTTCTCTTTTTTGTTTGGCTTGGGTTTTTCGGTACAACTGGCGCGTGCCGAGGCAAAAGGCAAAGATGTCCGCTCGTTTTACCCGCGCCGCTTGTGGGTGTTGCTGGGGTTGGGTTTGCTGCATACCCTTTTGTTTTGGATAGGCGATATTTTGCGCCTTTATGCCCTGCTTGGTTTTGCCTTGCTGGCATTTCGTAACCGTTCCAACCGCACTCTTCTCACCTGGGCAGGGATTTTCTTCGTACTGGGGTTTTTGCTCCTTGCCCTCATCGGCGGACCCAACAGCAGCGGTGGCGAAGAAGGCTTGCCGATGGACGTGGTTTTGATGGCGCGACAAGCCTATGGCAGCGATTCCTTCCTTTCGGTCGTCATCTTTCAATTTTTTGCCGGTATTATTTCCTTTTTCATCATCGCTTTAACGCAGGGGGCGAGCGTGATGGCTCTCTTCCTGCTGGGTTTACTGGCCGGGCGGGCGAAGTTCTTCGAGCGGTTGCCCGAAAACCATCAGACGCTTAAAAAAGTGGCAGGGTGGGGTTTGTTCGTTGGTCTGGCGTTTAATGCCTTATTCTTCCTCATGGAAGAGGGCTGGCTCGCCGCTCTTGGCTTCACCATTGGTGCGCCGACTCTTGCGGCAGCATATGTCAGCGGGCTTTCTTTGCTCTCGTTGCAGGAAGGCGGTGCAAAATTGCTGGCGCCGATTGGGCAGGTTGGGCGCATGGCGTTGAGCAATTACGTTTTGCAGTCTATTATTTGCTCTTTCCTCTTTAGCGGCTACGGCTTGGGGATGTACGAAAAAGTTGGCGCGGCGGGGTTATGGGGCATCACTTTTGCCGTTTACCTCGTGCAAATCCCGCTCAGTGTGTGGTGGCTCAGCCGCTTTCAGTTTGGACCTTTGGAATGGCTTTGGCGCTCCCTCACCTATGGCAAAAAACAGCCCTTCCTGCGCGAAAAGGCATAACCGGCAGGGCGAAAGTCGCTCTAGGTGGAGGTTTGGATGGAGAACAAGGTCAGGGAAGTGGGGTTGCTTTTTCTGCGGCTTGGGGCAACTGCCTTTGGCGGACCCGCCGCCCACATCGCGCTGATGCACGATGAAGTCGTTGTGCGCCGCAAATGGCTTAGCGACCAGGAATTTCTGGACCTGCTGGGCGCGACCAACCTGATTCCCGGTCCCAATTCCACCGAGATGGCGATTCATATCGGTTACAAGAGGGCGGGTTTGCCGGGGTTAATCGCTGGCGGGGTGGGGTTTGTTCTGCCCGCCACGCTGATTGTGTTGTTTCTTGCCTGGGTGTATGCCCGGTTCGGCGCTTTGCCACAGGCGGAATGGTTGCTTTATGGCGTAAAACCCGTCATCATCGCCGTCATTCTTCAGGCATTGTGGAATTTGGGCAGCAAGGCGCTGAGAAGTTGGGAAATGGCGCTGCTTGCCCTGAGCGTGTTGGCGTTATATTTTGGGGGGATGAACGAAGTTGCCCTGCTGTTTGGCGGCGGCCTTGCGTTGATGCTGTTTCGCAACCTGCGACGCTTACGCAGCCCTACCCTGGCAGTTCTATTGCTTCCCCTCAGCATGAGCGCCCCTTTTCGCCTGAGCGACCTCTTTTTGACCTTTCTCAAAATTGGGTCTATTTTGTATGGCAGCGGCTATGTGCTGTTAGCTTTCCTCCGCGCCGACCTGGTGCTGCGTTACGGCTGGCTAACCGACTCGCAACTGCTGGACGCGATAGCCATTGGGCAGGTTACGCCGGGTCCGTTTTTTACAACCGCCACCTTCATCGGGTATCAGTTGGGAGGCGTTTCTGGCGCTCTGCTCGCCACTCTGGGCATCTTCCTGCCTTCCTTTGTTTTCGTAGCAGCCGCAAATCCCCTCGTCCCCCGCCTGCGGAATTCTCCCTGGTTTGGCGCACTTTTGGATGGAGTCAACGCCGCCTCTTTGGGCTTAATGGCGGCAGTCACCTGGCAGGCGGGTAAAACATCCCTGCCAGACCCGCTCACCTGGCTGGTCTGGCTCGTCGCCCTTATTTTTCTGCTCCGCTTCAAGGTCAACTCCACATGGTTGGTAGCCGGCGGGGTGCTGATAGGTTTTCTCAGCCACACGTTTTGAGGGAATAGCCTTAGGTGATGCTACCGAAGCGAAGCATTCATAAAGATTCAGGCTGAGACTGTCGCCCTTCTTAACCTCTTAATAAAACTCAGCCAGGACTTCTCGCTTACAATCGAAGGTTACATGTAGTTTACGAGATATAGGTAAGCAAACCTTACCGAGAGGAACTTCCCCAATAAAATAAACGCCTATGAAACCTTTTTCTGCTTTTCTGTTAGCGCTATTCGTTCTCGCTGCCTGCAACTTGCCCGCCGAAACAATAGAACCGACTGTGGATGTAAACTTCCTGCAGACTCAGGTGGTCGCGACCGTCATAGCAGAAGTGACTAACTCCGCTCCTACATCCACAGCAACTCCTCTGCCCACTGCCAGCCCAAGCCCGGAGCCAGCAAAAATCTATTTCTCCGGCGATACCAACTGCCGAACCGGTCCCGGCGTAAAATTCGCGCTTGTAAGCGTTCTTAAGGAAGGTCAAACTGTTTTACTGGCTGGGCAGCCAAAAGAAGGCGATTATTGGGTGGTTGTCAACCCTGACCGTTCCGGCTTATGTTGGGTGGTGCGGGACTTTGCCACTCCTATCGGTAGTACTGATAAATTAACTATCATCGTCCCCCCCTCCACATCTACGCCGATGCCGCTCCCTCTTGCCCCGGCTCTGGTAGGGTGGGATTATTCCTGTGAGTACGCATCCGCAAATTCCCAGTCGCTCTCAACCATCACGGTCGAATTAAAGTGGCAGGACTCATCCGACTATGAACTTGGTTATAACGTTTACCGCAATAGAGAACTGATTGCCAGTTTACCCCCCGACACAATCGCATATACTGACGTCACCTATCTTTCTTTTGGTCAGGCGGCTTTCTACTATGTCGAAGCCTGGAATTATGATGGCACCGCCCGCAGTAAAGAAGTCAAAGGGCAATGTCAGTAACTTGTTCATGTTTTCTGAGTTACCAAACCATGCTAACCCGCATCATCCACCTTTACATTCAGCCAGACCATGTCGCCGATTTCCTCTCCGCCAGTCAAACAACCCTGCGTCATAGCCGCGCCGAGGAGGGCGTTTTGCGCTTTGAACTTTTTCAGCAGACGGACACCCCCGCCCATTTCGTAGCCGTAGAAACCTACATTAGCGAAGAATCCCGCGCCGCACACCTGCAAAGCGCTCATTTTTTGCGCTGGAAGGAAACCATCCTGCCTCTTTTGGCGCAGCCTCTCGTGTCTCATCCATACCAAACCATTTCGGATGAGATGGAATGAAGAAACTCCTGATAATCCTCTCTCTGATTTTCACTGCCTGCGCTGCTCCGACCGCATTCCCCAGCCAGACCGTTTCTCCGCCCCAATCCACTGCCGCACAAACAATCTCCACTGCCACTTTTGCGCCGCCCAGCCCAACCGTTCTCCCCGCTACGCCAACCGTTGCGCCAACCCTCACTGGTATTCTCAATCAACCTTGTTCCCTTGGCAACGTTACCGACTTTAACACTTGCACAAATTCCTATTGTTGCCAAACGAATGCCGCCTGTAACAATGACCCGGATTGTGTCGCTGCTGCCCGGTGCTTTCAGCAAAATGGTGGAATGCGCGGCTACGGCGGAATCTCAAACTGCTATCAATTGCCCGGTGCAGAAAAATATATGCAAAACTTTGCCTGTCGCTTTCAACACTGCGGGCAATTTATGACTATCAACGCAGGTGAATTATGTCTCACCGAAAAATGCGCCAACGTTACCGCTGCCTGTTTTTCCAACCCGGATTGTTTTGCCCTCAAATTTTGCATTGTAGATAAAGCGGGAACCCCTGTTGAATGTCGTCAGCGTCACCCCGAAGGAATTCCAGACTTCGACCGCTGGACTGCCTGTGGCAACGAAACCGGCTGTTATGCGCTCATGCCGTAGCCTTAAAAGTGGACTCCTGCCCCAATCACTTCCCAACGCCGCTCACGGGCGTAGGCAAGCAAAACCTGGTCTGGAAAAACTGCCACCGGGTTTTCGACCCGGTGCAGCAAGGGCAGGTCGTTATGCGAATCACTGTAGCCCCAGCTACCCTGTAGCGTCAGCCCGTAACGGCTACACCATTCTTCCAGACGTTGCACCTTCCCTTCTCGAAAAGCCGGTATTCCCTCCAACTGTGTGGTCAAGCGCCCATTTTCCACCTTTACTTGAGTACATATCAGGTGAGGAATGCGTAGCATTTCGGCAATTGGCTCGGCAATAAAACTATTTGATGCAGTGATGAGCAGAAGGGTAAACCCTAATCTGCGATGGAGATTTATTTTGCGTATAAGCATGGTGCGTAATGCCTGGCGCACCTGAAGAAGGTATTCCGCCCTCCACTCTAGTAGAACCTTTGGCGGATGAATTGTGAGTGGGAACAGCAAGAATGCTTCGTATTCGTAGATGTCTAGATGACCGTTTTCGTAATCTTGGTAATAATCTAAAATGCGCGTCAGAAAACCTTCACCTACCGCGCCTTTTTTTAACAAAAAACGGCTCCACATTGTCTCGCTGTCACCCTCTATCAGAGTTCCGTCAAGGTCGAATAGAGCTACCGGGGCTTTGACACTCAAATATCCCTGCCTTTTATGGTTGTTCGCCACGAGCAAGGCGCTCCTGAATTTTCTCAACCGCTTTTGGTAAATCCCAAATTCCGTCAATTACATCATGTGCGCCTGTTTGAAAAAACTGTGCGGCAATTTTCTGCTTTTGAATATCTCGTTCTTGGGGAGATAATGCCTGTACCTGGGCGGCGCTTAGTCCTAGCAGGTTGCCTGTGAGTGAGAGACCCACCGTCCACATCCCGGAATTCAAGCCTTCCTCCACATCCACGAGCGTGTCGCCCACCTTGACCATCGCCGCCATCGGATAAACGCCCAACTGGATGGCGTTCTGGTAGCACATCCAGGGCAAAGGGCGTCCGGCGGGGACTTCATCCGAGCATACAGTGCAATCGGGGGCATAGCCTTTTTCTTTGGCTTTGGGGGCAAGAACTTCCATCATGGAGCGAAGATAGCCGGTGGTGGAGCCAATCTTGATGCCGCGTGAGCGCAATTCGGCGATAGCTTCGAGCAGGCCTGGAATGGGTTCGGCGTATTCTTCCAGCGCCAAGCGTTGCATCGGGATGAAGTTATCAAACAGATGGTCGAGGTCGGCTTCAGTGTGGGGTAACCCGCGAGCCGCCTCCCAAGCCTGGGCAACGGTGGGGCGCGACAGGATGGTGCGCAGGTGGTCTTTTTTCATCAGCCCCATGCCTGAGCGGGCATCCTCGGCGGTGATGCTTACCCCTTGGCTTTCGAACAGGCGCAGGAAGACAGCGGTCGGGGCGAAAGAGCCGTAATCAACGGCCGTCCCGGCCCAGTCGAGGATGACAGCCTTAATCGGGCCACGATAAGAGCGTCGGTACAGGAAATCCATAAGAGCCTCTACACTTTTTCCAATTCCACACCCATTTCAACCAGCGTTTCAGCGATGGCTGTCATCAAAGCGCGCACGTCAGCGCTGTTCAGCCGCCCAACATGGCCAATGCGGAAACAATCGGCGTGGCTGAGTTTTCCGGGGTAAATGACGTGGCCTTTGGCGCTCAAGCGCTCGTAGAAATTCTGGAAACTGAAATTGGGATGGTTGGGATAATAGAATGATGTGATGATGTAACCGCGCTGGCTGGCCTCGATGTAAGGTCGGAAGCCCATCTTTTGCATGGCGGTCAGGGTGATGTCGTAATTGAGCCAATAACGCTGGCCGCGCGATAGCACCCCGCCTTCCCATTCGAGTTCGCGCAGGGCCTGCTGGAAGGCCAGGAGGGCATGGGTGGGCGGCGTAAAGCGGAACTGGCCGTCGCCTTCCAACCCTTCCCACTGCGCCAGCAGGTCGAGGCTGAGGGTGCGGGCATAACCACGCGTGGCTTTGAGCGCTGCAGTGCGGGCGAGAACGAACGAAAAACCGGGCACACCCTCGATGCACTTGTTGGCCGAGGAAACCAGGTAATCGATGCCGCATGCGGCCAAGTCGATGGGATACGCGCCAAAACTGCTCATCGCATCGACGATGTAGGTGCAGTGATGGCGCCTGACAATTTCGCCGTAAGTTTCGATGGGATTAATGATGCCGGTGGTGGTTTCACAGTGTACCACTGCCACATGAGTTATCGCCGGGTCGCCATCCAGAGCTGTTTCAAGCATCTCCGGGGCTGGGATGGTATTTTCTTCAAAGCGCAGAGCCAGGGTGGAGATGCGGTGGACTGCCGCGATTTTGAGCATCCGCTCACCATAGGCGCCGTTGACCAGCACCAGTAGTTTGCCCTCGGGCGGGATGACCGACGAGAGCGTGGCTTCGATGCCAAAGGTGCCGCTGCCCTGCACCAGGACGGCGGTGTATTCATCCGAGCCGCCGCCCAGTGCCACCAGGCGCTGGCGAATATCTTTGACCGTGTTGATGAATTCAGTATCGCGGGAGCCCAGGTCGCGCAGCATGGCTTGTTTGGTGGTCAGGCTGGTGGTCAGTGGACCGGGGGTGAACAGGGCTTTATCTTTCCAGGGAGAGAGGGTGGACATATTGCACTCCAGTTAGAGCAACCAGCAGGCATCCACCGGGAAAGTCACCTGGAATGACTCGCCGACAGCGGGAAATTTGAGTTTCCGTTCGTTGAACAAATCCATCGAGAGCGGATGACCTTCCACCTGCACCCGTACCCGTACAATTGAACCGAGATAAGTGACCGATTCGACCTGCCCGGTCAGGTTGTTCGCACCCTCGCTGTAACCCGGATTCAACTCCTCGGGGCGGACTGCCAACCGCATCTGGTGGCCGTTTAAGCGGTCAAACTTCCCGGCATGGATAATCTGCTGCCCCAGCCGCACCACGCCCTCGCTCGGTTTAACAATTTCCACCGGCAACAGGTTGATTTGTCCCACAAACTGGGCGACAAACTCGGTGGCAGGGAAGTTGTAGATTTCGTTGGGGGTGCCGACCTGTTCCATTTTGCCCTGACTCATCACCACAATCCGGTCGGAGAGCGAGAGCGCTTCCTCCTGGTCGTGGGTGACGTAAATGGTGGTGATGCCCAATTTCTGTTGGATGCGGCGAATTTCCTGGCGCAACTCCACGCGGATTTTGGCATCGAGGGCCGAAAGCGGCTCATCGAGCAGCAAGACTTGCGGCTGGAAAGCCAGCGCCCGGGCAAGCGCAACGCGCTGCTGCTGTCCGCCGGAGAGCTGGTAGGGGTAGCGGGCGGCGAATTTCTCCATTTGGATGAGCGCCAGCATTTCAGTCACTCGCGCATCGATTTCAGCTTTGGGCTTCCCTGCGATTTTTAAGC
>DYNS01000466.1 GCA_020720965.1 Anaerolinea sp.
ATGTGGATATGCCCCCCGCCAACTCGGAGGTGCGCCGGATTCAACACGAGATGGCGCGAGAGGCGCAGTTGGTCTCGCACTCTTACGGCAAAGAACCCCGTCGGCATGTGCGTATCTTTAGAGATTAGCCCCAAGAAGGCTTAAAACCGAAAGACGGGTGCGCTGGCGCGTACCCGTCTTTCTTTGGGGGAGGGAGGACACCGCCGGATGGCAAACTGGGGGGGACAGACTTACCACCCGGCGATAACACCTGAAATACCGATAAATGGGAGGCAGGTGTCAATACGGATAATATACACAAAATTCATCTTATTTACATTAGAATTAAATAAGGATTTCAAGTCCGTTTACCGGGTCTTTGTACCTTCTCCGCTTTGGGGGTGATGCCCGGAAAACAGGTGCAGCCATTCTTCCAATTCGCTTTGGCTCATTTTGGCGGCGGGGGAAGGCGAAGAATCACCTGTCCGCAGAGTTTCCTGCACGGTGGCGGCGAACTCCTCCGAGGAGAGCACCTTTGCCCCAACGCTGCGGGCTTCGTTTTGCACGCGATGGTCGGAGGAGACAACCTGCCAGTTTTTGGCAGACCGTCCCAGCCTTTTGAGACGCAAGCGAATGGCTTCATCCGCGATGAGGGGCTTGCGGACGTAGTGGGCAATGACAGCGCCGGTTTTGCGGGTCTCCGGGGTTCCGGGTTGGGCGTTATCAAAATACACTTCCAGCCCGCCCCGGCGCGAAAGGCGGCTGAACTCGTTAAGCCGCGCAAGCAGGAGGGTTTCATCGTCAAAGGATGCCAAGTCTAAACCCATTTTGGGAATGAGGTTGTGTCCGTCAATAAGATAGGGCATGAGGCGGGCGCTCTTCCTATTCGTTATAGGTTTCGCCGCCGTAGATGCCCGTCAGGCTGTAGGAGCCATCATCCCAACTGTAGGTAAAGAGCAGGCTGCCGGTTTTGTCGCCGCTGAGGGCGGCATCAAAGCTGATGAGGCTGGTTTCGTCCTCGTAGCCGCCGGTTCCGGTCATGGCAAAGCCCTGGGTGAAGGAGCAGTTTTCAAAACGGTAGGATTCTCCAGTGTCGGATGGAGCAAAGGTGAAGGAGCCTCCGTAAGGGCAGGCGAATGCTTCTTCTTCAGAAAAATCGCTGTAGTAATATTCCGGCATCCGAATCAGTTCATCGGTGATGGCAAAGAAGATTTCGGAGGGGTTTTGGTAGTCGCTGGCTTGGGGGGACATGATGGGCAGGAAGAAGTAGGTAACGGCGGGGTCCCATTGGCAGACGGTTTCGCGCTCGGCAGGTAGAGCGCCGCTAACGAGGAAGTCGGTGATGTAATCATCGGGGCAGGATTCGCCCCAGCCATAAATGCCATGCACGCCGCCTTCAACGTAGATGTGGTAGCTATCTTGCAGGCGTTCGAAGACGGCTTTGCCCTCATTGAAGGGGGTTGCCGGGTCCAGGGTGGCGTTGAGGACGAAGGTCGGCACGCCGGGCAGGGTAAGGGGGGCAATATTGGGCGGGGTTTTGGGGGAACTGGGCCAAAAAGCGCAGGTTAACCCGGAATATACGCCGCCATCCAAACGGGGAACAATGCCGTTGGATGCCTGCCCCGCCTGAATGGTTTGGGCAGCCCGCTCTTGGGGGGTTCCGCTAAAGTAGGCGTTATCGGTGCAGTGGACGCTGGTGAACATGGTATCGGAGAAGGTGGGGTCGCCCTGGTATTCTCCGGTGGCGGGGTCTATGGTTGCCTGCATAAAAAAGAGCCGCGCCAGCGGAACCAAGTCGCCGTTATGGGCAGCGGAGAGGGCGCGGAGGAAGAGCATTCGGCTGCCCATGCTGTACATTTGGTAGGCGGTGGTAAATTCCAACTGATTGAAGGTGAACAGGTTGTTTTGTTTTACGCCGGAAGGCAGGGGGTATTGATACGGGAGAGCGGCTTCGGAGAGTTTTTGCGCCAGCGAGTCGTAGGCGGCGAGGGCATCCCCGCCGGTTGCCTGGGCGCAGTCCGGGTCTTCGTTGCAGGCT
>DYNS01000467.1 GCA_020720965.1 Anaerolinea sp.
CCGGCAGGTCTTCAGTTCAGGGTGTGGAACCCGCTCACAAAAAACCGTGAGCGGGTTCCATGCCACCTTTTGAGGAATGTCGCTGGGGAAAAGCAAAAGCCTGCGGGCCGAAACCGGCGCATTGATCCACTGTCGGAAGTGACTGCCCTCCGTGCGGTAACCCGCCCGGCAGGTGTTCGCTCAGTACGTGGTGCGGCACACCCGGCAAAGCAAGCTTGGCCGTGAGTGCCTTCCATGCTTTCTTTTGTACAGCCTGGAACGGAACTGCCCTCCGTGCGGGAAAAGCACCGCATGGCAGGACTTCTATCACATGTGGTACGGCGCACCCGGCAAAGCAAGCTTGGCCGTGAGCGCCTTCCATGCTACCTTTTGTGGTGAGGCGGTAGTGACTGCCTTCCGGCGGGAGCCTGCTGAAAAATACAGCCCCGCCGGCAAGTCCTCCGGGAGGGGCAGGTACACCGCTCCCGATAAAGCCCGGGAGCGGTGTACAGACGACCTATCTGGAGATTTGGCAGGAAAGGAAAAGCCCAGGCGCCGACACCGGTGCTTTGATCCGCCGCCCGTCACGACTTCCAGGCGCGCCCTATACAGCCAGGGAGCGCCTTACAGCCGCGCCGAGCTATTTGATGGGGGACGCGAAAAGAAAAACCTGCATGCGGATATCCCGAGATCTGAACCCGCCCGGCTTGCGCCTTCCAGGGTCTCCCAAACTGCCGGGAGACCCTTACAGCCGCGCCGAGCTGGCGTGATGAGCATCCTGGACGAAAAAGCAAAGGACAAAGGTATTCTGTCAGTTTGATCCCCCGCCCGCCGGGTAGCTTGGTTCCTATGATCTTTCACGGGTTGCGGCCGGCCGCTTAAAACCTTGGGGCAAGCCGTTCCGTTCGGCACGGCAGATAAGAGCTCTTATCAGCCGTGGCTTTTTGGGCTGCACGCTGCAAAAAACCGCAGCACGCAGCCCAAAAACCTGCCCTCACTTCACTAGACATAACACGCATTATGTCTTCTTGCCCCAAGGTTTACGCGACCTGTTTAATCTCTCCGCACAACCTTCCTGGCAGTTCGCCCGTCCGCCCCCAGGGGCTCCCAAAAGCAAAAGCCCCGCTTGGGTTATGGTACATGGAACCCGCTCACAAAAAGCCGTGAGCGGGTTCCATGCTTTCTTTGGGCACGCGGGGCAACAGCACAAGCCATGCTGAACGTGCAGTACGAGGCCACCGCACCCAAAAAACCGGGAGCGGTGTCCATGCTACCTTTCCGTTCACCGCGCTCACCCAAACCCCCGGTCAACGTGTGGAGCATAGAACCCGCCCACAAAAAGCCGTGAGCGGGTTCCATGCTTTCTTTGGGCACGCGGGGGAAAAGCAAAAGCATGCACGGTCGGTGCGCTGCGGCGCTCCCCAAACTGCGGGGAGCGCCTAGGAGACGACCTTCTGAGAAACTCGGGGGGAGGAAAAACTCCTGCACATTTCGCCGTGCTGTGCAGATCGGCGCACCCGATACTGCCCGGGAGCGCCTAGGCGATTTTCTATGTTGACTGGACGCAAAAGCACCGGCACAGGCACCAGCACAAGCACCAGCACAAAGGACGGCCCTGGACGTGCATCACGTGTTCACGGGAACCTCGCACAAGCTCGGTACCCGTTCACATGGTCCGAAGAACAGAACAGAAGAAAAGCGGGGCTGTCCGGTACGTGCTTACGGGAACCGTGCCCAAAAGCACGGTACCCGACGCAAGGCCCGAAGAACAAACCAAAAAAAACAGGGGACATGCGGTACGTGTTCACGGGATTCGCGCACAAAAGCGCGAATCCCGCTCCATGGGACAGACGCGGATCCAAAAAAACACCGCCACGATCGGTGCAGGCTTACGGGAATCGCCCAAAAGCGATACCCGACGCTTGGGGTAAGGACGGGGACCGGGGAGCGCGACATGGGGAGTGCGGCAACGATCACCAAAAAGCCGGTCATCGTTGCCGGGGGAAGGAAGGGGGTAAGCGACGGAAG
>DYNS01000140.1 GCA_020720965.1 Anaerolinea sp.
GAGGCGGAAGTGAAGTTTTGGGCAAAGTCGTAGCCGGTTGTTACCGTAACCGGGGTGGCGGTGGGTGCTGCCGGGGTGGGCGGGAGGGCAGTTGCCCCGCCGCTGACGGCAATTTCTACCCAGAAGGGTTTGTTGGAGGCGGAACCAATGCCAAAGAGCTGCCCTTTATCATTTTTGAACTGCCAGTAGCCCCGGTAGGTACCGTTGGCAGCAGGCGAAGTAAGGTTGACGGAAAAATCTACGGTTGTGTTGGGGGCAATGGTGGAGGTGAGGCTCTGCTCAGTGATGCTTCCCATCGGGTCGCCGCTGACGAAGACGAGTTTGTAGGCGGTTGTCCAGGTGCAGGTTCCCACGTTTTTAATGCGCCAGGTTTTTACGAAATTAGTGCTGGGCGCAAAGACAGTTCCATCCGGCACGGTGGTATCTGCCACAAAGAGGGCTTTATCGCAGGCGCTGGGAGCGGGGGTAACGGTGACAGGGGCGGGGGTGATGGGAGTAACGGTAACAGGGGCAGGGGTGACAGTGACAGCCGCGCCGCCACGCACAATTTTGGGAGCGCCCCACAGGGCGCGGTCTCCGGCGGCGGGACCGGCGGCGTTGACTCGCAGGATGAATTTAACATCCTGCCCGGCGAGGCGGCTTAAGTCAAAACTGGCTTTGTACACTTGTCCTTCGTATTTTTCATTAAATGACCAGAAGAGCTGCGGAGCGCCAGACCCGATTTGGTACTCCAGCCGGAAGTTTGCCCAGCAGGAGGTGGCGTTTTGCTCGCACCCGACTGTGGTTTCAAACCGGTCGCCGGTTTGGACGCGGAAAGCGGGGTAAACGGCGGCGATGGTTCCGTTTTCTACATTTTGCGGAACCGTGAGCAGGGCAGGGGCGGGGGAAGTGGAGCCGTTCTCAAACTTGGGGGCATCCTGCTTCAGGGCGAAGCCGCCCGCGCTGGTATCCGCACCGGGAAAGGTGAGGTTGCCCGCGCCGCTGACCCACTGTGCGGAGGCGGCGTTTGCCACAAAGTCGTACCCGGTGCCGCTGACCGCCCCGCTGACGATGATTTCCACCCAGAAGGATTTGTTGGCGTTTGCACCAATGCCAAATAAAACCCCGCTGGCGTTCTTTAACTGCCAGTTGCCCCGGTAAGTTCCGGCAGCGTTGGGCGCGGTCATGCTCACCGTCAGGTCTATGGTTGCGCCAGGGGCAACCGATTGAGGCAGTTTAAGCGAAGCCGGCGCAGCCATGGCGGCGCCATCCACAAAGACCAGGCTATAGTCGGTTGTCCAGGTACAGGTTCCGACATTTTTGATACGCCAGGTTTTGTTAAAGGAAGTACCTGCCGCGTAGGTTGTTCCATCCGGCACGGTGACATCCGCCACGAACTGCACGGCATCGCAGAGGGTGGCGGCAGCGGCAGTTTGCCCCAACGGGGAAAAAACCGAAAGGGCGAGCGCCAGCAAAAGGGCTACAGAAAAAAGGTTTCTCATGTGGTTCATCAATTTCTTCTCCTCGATATTCATCTATCCATCAAGACGATTCTCCGCGTCTTTCGGTTCCCGGCATGGGCGGGGCAAAAATTCATTCAAGTATAACGGGAAGGCGGCGGGCTGCCATAGCCTTTCCGTATCATCCTACGCCCAGTCGAAGGTGCGGGTGACGGCTTTCTTCCAACCGGCATATAGTTCTTCGCGCCGGGCAGCCGACATTTGCGGAATCCACTCTTTGGCTTTGCCCCAGTTCTGACGCAGTTCCGCCTCGTTTTGCCAAAACCCAACCGCCAAACCGGCAGCGTATGCCGCGCCGAGGGCGGTTGTCTCTGCCACAGTGGGGCGAATGACCGGGACGTTGACCAAATCCGCCTGGAACTGCATCAGCAGGTCGTTAAAGACCATGCCGCCATCCACCTTGAGGGCAGTTAACTGCACCCCAGAGTCTTTTTCCATCGCATCCAACACTTCGCGGGTCTGGTAGGCGGTTGCCTCCAGGGCGGCGCGGGCAATGTGATGTTTATTGACAAAGCGAGTCATACCCACCAGCGCCCCCCGCGCATCTGCCCGCCAATAGGGGGCAAACAAGCCGCTAAAGGCGGGCACAAAGTAAATTCCGCCGCTATCCGGTACGGCAGCCGCCAAGGTTTCCACCTCGGAAGATTTTTCTATCATCCCCAGGTTGTCTCTCAGCCACTGCACCAACGCGCCCGCAATGGCAATGGAGCCTTCCAGGGCGTACACGGCAGGTTGGTTGCCAATTTTGTAACCCAAAGTGGTAAGAAGCCCATTTTTAGATGGTACGGGGCTTGTGCCGGTGTTCAACAGCATAAAGCACCCCGTCCCGTAAGTGTTTTTGGCTTCTCCAGCGGAAAAGCAAGTCTGACCAAAGAGAGCGGCGTGCTGGTCGCCTAAATCCCCGGCAACGGGAACCCCACCGAGAGCGCCCTTCGCGTGACCATACACCTCGGCGGAGGAGGCGATGCGGGGCAGCATGATGCGCGGAATATGGAGGAGGGCAAGGTTCTCCTCGTCCCAGTCCAGAGTGACCAGGTTCATCAGCAGGGTGCGGCTGGCGTTGGTGACATCGGTGACATGCTCGCCGGTGAGATTCCAAATCAGCCAGGTATCCATGTTGCCAAAAAGCAATTCGCCGCGCTCTGCCCGCTCGCGTGCGCCGGGGACATTCTCCAAAATCCATTGAATTTTGGGACCGGAGAAGTAGGTTGCCAAAGGCAAGCCGGTTTTGTCGCGCAGGCGGTCTTGCCCACCGGCGGCGGCGAGGTGGCTGCAAATGGCATCGGTACGGGTATCTTGCCAGACGATGGCGTTGTAGATGGGTCTGCCGGTTTCTTTCTCCCAGACAACGGTCGTCTCACGCTGGTTGGTAATCCCAATCGCGGCGACATCCGCCGCCTCTGCACCGGCGTTGGCAAGCGCCCCGCGAATGACCTGCTGCGTGCGCTCCCAAATCTCCAGTGCGTCATGCTCCACCCAGCCGGGCTGAGGGTAAATTTGGCGGTGTTCTTCCTGTGCCAGGGCAACAACCCTCCCGGCATGGTCAAAGAGAATACAGCGGGTGCTGGTCGTTCCCTGGTCAATGGCAGCAACATATTGAGGCATAAGGCTCACTCCGTTTTCCCAAAATGGTCAAAAATTGTGTGGGTAAGGCATAAAAGCTTCTTAATTGTAGTACAAAAGCCGGGCGCAAAACTGCTATACTGAGAAAAAAAAGGAGAAACCAGCATGGAAATAAAGCCGTTTCAGACCTATTACCCCGAAAACGTGGCGCACTGCTACGGTTGCGGAACCCGCAACGAACACGGACATCACTTTGAAACCGTGTGGGAAGGGGAAGAAAGCGTTACCCGTTTTAAGCCGGAGCCGTATCACACCGCCATCCCCGGCTTTGTGTACGGCGGGTTAATCGCCTCGCTGGTGGATTGTCACAGCACCGGAACTGCCGCCGCCGCCATGTACCGCGCCGAAGGGCGGGAAATGGACACCGAACCTGCCTTCCGCTTTGTCACCGCCTCGCTACATGTGGACTACCTGAAGCCGACTCCGCTCAACGTCACCCTGGAGGCGAGGGGGCGGGTGAAGGAAATTAAAGGGCGCAAAGTGGTAGTGGAGACTCTCATCTACGCCAACGGGGTTATCACTGCCAGGGGCGAGGTGGTTGCCGCCCAAATGCCGGAAAATTTCGGCATTTCATAACCTGCAACCTTTCTGCATCTGGAGCGTAAATTAAAGCGCAAAAACAGAAAAACAAAAAATATTATAAAAAATATCAATATTTACAAAATAATAATTGACATTTTTTATAATTTCGTTATAATCTCAAATACCGCTCTCGAAATTTCGCAAACTTACAAGGAGATACCAATGAACAAGCGTGGACAACTCGTCCTGGGCATTCTGCTCATTCTCTTGGGAGCATGGTTTGCCATGCGCCAACAGATGCCCGCCCTGCCCGCCTGGGCAAACTCTTATATGGAATACCCCCTCAACATTGTCGCCGCCGGAGCGGGCATTTTGCTCCTGGGCATTTTGCTCGGCAACCCTGGCATGGCAATCCCCGCCGCCATTGTCGCCGGGGTGGGCGGCATCCTTTACTATCAGCACACCTACGAAGACTACCAATCCTGGTCTTTCATGTGGGCGCTCATCCCCGGCTTTGCGGGGGTAGGTAATGTAATTGCGGGAACTCTCAGCCGCAGCCGCAGCCAAATTACCTCCGGGCTAAACGCCATGGCTGTCAGCGCGGTGCTGTTCATCATCTTCGCCGCCATCTTTGGCAGGCTCGCCATCCTGGGCGCGTATGCCCCCGCCATCATCTTCGTCCTGTTGGGCGTGTGGCTTTTGGCGCGTGGTTTGTGGCGCAAGTAACAAGGAAACCAATATGAAACGCGGAAATCTCTTTTGGGGCGGCATTTTGCTCCTGCTCGGCTTCTTGTTCTTTTTGCAAGCCCAAAAAATCATCACCGACCCGTTGGGCTGGTTCTTCCCCCTCTTTCTCATGCTCCTGGGCGGCTGGGTTATCCTGCAACGCTACCTCTCCCCCACCCTGGCAGAGGAGAGAACCTTCTCCCTCGCCTTGCAAAATGCCTCCAAAATAAGCCTGGAACTGGAACACGGCGGCGGCATGGTGAAGATGAGCGGCGGAGCGCCGCAGGGAGTTGCCCTGCAAGGCACGCAAGGCGGCACTTTGGAAGTAAAAAGCCACCAAAGCGAGGAAGAGCTCGCCATCACCCTCAGCGCCGGACCCTCGGTTTTGCCTTTCATCGGCACCGAAAACGGCTACTGGAACCTGGCGCTCACCGAGGAAGTCCCCGTCTCCGTCAAGGTCGAAACCGGGGCGAGCAACACCGAAATGGACTTCACCAACGTCCAACTCGCCTTTTTGGGGATAGAAATGGGCGCTGCCCGTCTCAGCCTAAAACTGCCCGCCCAAGCCGGGCGCACCCTGGTAGATATCGAATCGGGGGCGGCGAACATTGAAATCAGCGTGCCGCAGGGCGTGGGCGCTCGCCTGCGACTGGAGCAGGGCGCCTCCAGTCAGAATATCGACACCGCCCGCTTCCCTGCCCTGCCGGGCGGCTACTACCAATCTGCCGATTTTGAAACCGCCACAAACCGGGTAGAAGTGAACCTGGAAGGCGGGGCAAACAACATCAACATCCGCTAAAAGGAAAAAACCATGAAAAAACTCGATTTTTCCACCCTGGCAGGCGCGGCGCTCTTGCTTCTGGGCAGCCTGCTGCTGTTGGAACAGGCGGGCATTTTGCAAAACGGAGGCGGCATCTTTTGGGGATTGGTTTTCCTGGGCGCGGCATCCTTTTTTGGGTGGGTCTTCCTCAAAGCGCCCCAAAGTAACTGGTGGGCGGTCATCCCCGGCATGGCGTTGTTGGGCATGGGCGCAGAAAACCTGCTCCCCAAAGCGTTGGAAGGCTGGGGAGGCGGTCTGTTTTTGGGCGCGTTGGGGATTGCCTTCTTCCTCATCTACCTGACAGAACGCGCCCGTTGGTGGGCGCTCATCCCGGCTGGAACCTTGCTCACCTTAGCCGCCATCAGCGTCCTGGAGGATGTTCACCGGGTCGGCGAAACCAAAAGCGGCATGGCGCTGTTTTTGGGGCTGGGAATCACCTTCCTTTTGGTGGCGCTTCTGCCCAACCCGGTGGGCAGGATGCAATGGGCATATATCCCCGCCCTTATTTTGCTAATAATGTCGGGAGTGGTGGGCAATTTTGCCCGTTTTACCTGGCTCAATTCCCTGCTGCCGGTGGGGTTGATGTTGGCAGGCGGGTTGCTGCTGTTTGGCTTCTTTTGGAATAGGAAATAGATACCCCCGTTGTGAAAAACAGGGCTGACCATTCGTCAGCCCTGTTTTTATTCGTTTTTGCCTTTTACGGCAGAAGGTTTAGAGTATCTTCGGCGTTTTGCTGCACCGAGGCAGGGTTCCACCACATGGGGTAGTATTGCACGTTACGCCACAGGTCTGCCATATCCACATAGTGCGGGCTGGCGGCATGACCCGATTCCCCGGTGGTGTGGACGGTGAGGGAGGCGTTCAGGTCGCTTAAGTCCACAATCATCCGCATGGAAGGCAGCCAGTTCACTTCAAACGAGTCGCCTACATCCCAGCCAGTGGCATTGACGATACCATCGCCGCCGCCGGTGGCAAAGGGACCCCGGTTAAAGAGATTTTCGATGAATCCAATGCCCGATTTTCCCAACGTGGCATTGCGGAAGGTGGCGCTGTGTTCTTCGCCCCAGGTTTTCCAGCGGGTGTAGTCTTTACCATATTTTTCTTCGCCAGTTTTAACGGTAATTTCCAGGGCACGGAGCAGGATTTCATCGCGGGTTTCGGCGGTCTCGGGGGTGTTTTGGTCATCCCACCAGGCAGAGTTGGGCTGTTGCAGCAGGTTTTGCATCACCGCGTACCAGCGCGCGCCGCCTTCGGGCAGGTAATCTTCCGGGATGTTTTCATCGGCGAAGGTTTCCAGGAGCAAATTCCACCAGTAACGCTCAAAGAAGAGGGCAGATTGTGAGTCGGCGGTTTCTTGCCCGTCCCAGTTTTGGAGGAAGTAATCGCGCACTTCGGCGGTTTTGCCCTGGGCGGGGAGAGAGAGCACCAACGGGAGCAGGTTACGGGCGTTGAGGCTTTCGCTGTCGCCGTGCATCCGCTGATAGTAAGCGGCATCCACTTTGGCGGGGGCGGTTTCTATCATCTCCACAATTTTTTGGGCGCGATAGCCGTAATCCCAATCCGTGCCTATCAGGTAGGGATAGTCATCCGGCGGGACCTGGTTGTTAGCGGTGACGATGTAGCCGCTGGGCGGGTTGAAACTGTAGGGCAGTTCTTCAAAGGGGATGTAGCCCGTCCATTCGTACTCGTCTGTCCAGCCCGGCACGGGCAGGCGACCGTCTCCGGCGCGGCGGAAGGGGATGCTGCCAGGCATTTGGTAGCCGATGTTGCCATCCACATCGGCATAGAGCAGGTTTTGGGCAGGAACGGTGAATTTTTGGGCGGCGGCGCGGAATTCTTGCCAGTTTTGGGCAAAATTGAAGCCCCAAATGGCTTCAAAGGTGAAGCCGGGTTCCAGCGCCGTCCAGCGCAGGGCAATGGCGTAGGTTTCGGGCAGGTCTATTCCGGCGCGGTCTTTGAAAGGTGTGGCTTCCAGTTTGGGGTCGGGGTTGTCTTGCAGGAGGATGTAAGAATCGGAGATGACGGGACCGAAGCGGGAGATGCGGACGGTCATCTGCTGCGATTCGCCCCCGGCAATGGCTACCGTCTCGGTGCGGGTTTCAAAATCCACCCATTCACCGTCCACCTCGTATTGATTTGGATTTTCAGGATTGACCTTCTCGATGAAGAGGTCTTGCACATCGGGACCGAGATTGGTGAATGCCCAAGCAAGGCGATCATTGTGCCCCGCGACCACACCGGGCACACCCGCAAAGGAAAAGCCGGTCACTTCAAACGGGCAGGCTTCGGATTTCGGGGCACAGTGCAGGGC
>DYNS01000468.1 GCA_020720965.1 Anaerolinea sp.
GGGTTGGATTTGAGCTCGCGCAGGACTTCCTGCCCGTCTATTTTGGGCAGTTTTAGGTCTAGCAGAATGAGCCGGGGCATTTGGGAATGTTGAACGGCGGAAATGTATTCCAGGGCTTCCGCGCCGTCTCTGGCGTGGTGGACGCGGTTGGCGATTTTGAATTTTTTGAGAGCGTATAGGGAGAGTTCGGCGTCACTGGGGTTGTCTTCTACGAGCAAAATTTCAACAGGTGGGTTGGTCATTTTCCCCGCCTCCTTTGGGGTTGGCATTTATTGCAAAATTATACCGTTTTTTTGGGCTCTACCCAAAAAGCGCTTATCCCGGCAGGGTAAAGTGAAAGGTTGCGCCCTGCCCTGGCTTACTCTCCGACCAGATGCGCCCGCCGTGACGGTGAATGATGCGCTGAACGATGGCAAGCCCAACCCCGGTGCCTTCAAAATCTTCGGCGCGGTGCAGGCGTTGAAAAACGCCGAAGAGTTTTTCGGCGTAGCGCATGTCAAAGCCTACGCCGTTGTCTTTTACCGTGTAGGTGATTTGGGATTCTTCCTGCCGGGCGGAGATGTGAATTTCGGCTTGGGGTTGGCTGCGGGTGAATTTGAGGGCGTTGGAGAGCAGGTTCACCCACACTTGCTTGAGAAGGTTGGGGTCGCCGATGCTGTTGGGGAGGGGGTCTTGCACATCGAGATGAATTTGCCTGCCTTCCTGCTCCGGGGCAAGGGTGTTAAGGGCTTGCTGAATGAGTTCCTGGTGCTTTACCTCGGATTTGTTGAGGGAGGAACGCCCCAGGCGCGAGAAGGCGAGCAGGTCGTCTATCAGTTTGCCCATTTGCTGGGCGTTTTCGCGGATGATTTGCAGGTAGCGCAGGCTGGAGGCTTCGGTTTCGGCACGGGGGAGAGAATCGGCGAGGATGCGCCCAAAACCATCTATGGCGCGGAGAGGGGCGCGGAGGTCGTGGGAAATGGAATAGGAAAAGGCTTCCAACTCACGGTTGGCGAGTTCCAATTGAATGGTGCGCTCGACAACCCGTTTCTCCAGGTCGTCATTCAGCAGGCGCACCTGACGCTCGGCATTTTTGAGTTCGGTCACATCTATGGCGTTGAAAATTGCCAAATCCACCCGCCCAGAATCGATGACCGGGGAAACGAAGCAGCTCAACCAGTGGAGTTCTGCCTCCTGTGGCAGAGAAAAGGGGATTTCAAACGAGATGGTTTGTCGTTCCCGAAAAACGCTCTGAAGTTTTTCCCGTTTCTGGTCGGCATCTTCGCCGGGCAGGTGGGGCAGAATGGATTGGTTGGGCTGGAGCGGAAAACCGGGCATGGTGCGGTTGAGGAAGAGAATGTCGCCGCCGCGATTGATGGTGAGGATGAGTTGGGGGGTGTTTTGCACCAGAGCGCGCCACCGGGCTTCGGATTCACGCAAAGCGTCATCGGCGCGGCGGCGCTCGTATGCCAGAGCGGTTTGGGTTACTAGCACCGAGAAGGTTTCGGCATCCTGGGGTTGAAACGGGTCTTGAGAGACGTAATTACGAATGGTGATTGCGCCAATTGCGCCGCGTGAAGAAAGCAGGGGGGCGGCAAGCCCGTAAAAGGATTGCCCCGTTGGGGCTTTGCCCGTGTAAAAGGTGGCTGGCTGGGCGGCGCGTATCACCTGGGAGATGATGCCATCGTCTGCGCCGTGCAGAGAGGGCCAGGGCTGGTGTTCGTCAAAGTGGTAGGGGTAGGTGTAAAGGTTGCGTTCCTGGTCATAAATGGCAACCGAGAAGTTCCAGGCGGGCAAGATGCCATCCACAATGCCGTGAACAACGGTGAAAAATTCAAACATGGTGAGGCTGGATTGGGCAGACTGGGAGATGCGCCCGCTGGCAATTTGAAGCTGCTCGGTGCGTTTGCGCTCGTCCACATCCCGGATGGCGGTGAGGATGCGTACCTCCCCGCCGATTTCCACCGCCCTCAGGCTGACATCTGCCCAGAATAAACGCCCGGCTCGGTCTTTCGCCCGCC
>DYNS01000469.1 GCA_020720965.1 Anaerolinea sp.
TGGCGACATCTAGCGGCAGGGTTTTGTTCCGAAACAGGAGGGGAAATTCCGAAAGCAGGACGGGGGTGAAATCTGCCTGCCCGTTTTGCACCGCCTTGCGGACGTTGGCGCTGATGAACATGGTGTTTACACGCAAATGTCCTTCCATTTCCGGGGCAACGTAGTCGGCGGAGCCAATGGTGAGCGCCTGGCAAATTTCCACGTCCTGCACCTGGGGGGCGCGGCGCACCAAAGCGGCGAGGGCGTGCTGGGGAACGGAGACGTTGCCGGTGAGGAAGATGCGGTTGCCCGATTCGACCATTTTCACGGCATCATCCGGCGACATGACTCTGGACTGGTAAATGCTTTGCCAACTCATGCCTTGCCTCCTTCTTCGGTATTCCATAGTTGCAGGTTGCGAAGTTCGCCCCGGTAGGTCATTACCCCGGCTTGAATGGCTGGCGATTTTTCGATTGCCTGTTCCATCCCCATTGAAAGCAGCTGCCAGATGTAGGGGAAAGCGGCGTTGACAAAAGCGTGGGTGGAAGTCCGCGCTACGGCGCTGGGGACGTTGGGGACGCAGTAATGAACAACCCCCTCTTCCACAAAGGTCATTCTGTCGTGGGTGGTGGGTCGGGATGTCTCAGCGCAGCCACCCTGGTCTATGGAGAGGTCAATGAAGATGGAGCGTTTCTTCATCTTCTTGAGCATTTCGCGGGTCAGGACGATGGGGCTGCGCTCTCCCGGCACGAGCACCGCGCCAATGACGACATCCGCAAAGGCGCAGGCGCGCTCGATGTTGCGCGGGGTGGAAATCATGGTTACAGCCTGGGGGAAGCGCTCGTGAAGGTGTTGCAGAGGGGCGAGGTCTTTATCCAGCACGGTGACATGCGCCCCCATGCCCAAATACGCCCGCGCGGCACAGGTTCCCGCCGTCCCCGCGCCAATGATGACAACCTCGGCAGGCGGAACACCCGCAATGCCGCCAACCAAAATCCCCTTGCCGCCAAAATTGCTTTGCAGCAGGCGGGCGCCAATTTGCGCCGTCAGCAGCCCGCCAATCTGGCTAAGAGAGCGCAAAACCGGCATCTCCCCGCCCGGCTCGCGGATGAGTTCGTAAGCAATGGCGGTGATGTTATTTTCCAGCAGGGCTTCAATACGCTCGCGGCGGGCGGCGGCGAGGTGCAGCAAGCCCATCAGGGTTGAGCCTGGGCGCAGCATTTCCAACTCTGCCTGGGTGGGGCGGGCGAGTTTGAGCAGCAAATCGGCGCGGGCAAACACCTCGTGAGGGGAATAAACCACAGTCGCCCCGGCTTGCTGATAGTCGTAGTCGCTGAAGCCGCTACCAACCCCGGCTTCGTGCTCCACATACACGGTATGTCCGTTTTGGGCAAGCAATTCCACCCCGGCGGGCGAAAGCCCTACTCGGAATTCAAACGGACGAGTTTCTTTTGGGATGCAAATATTCATGTAAGTCTCCTACTCTCCCAATAACACTTCTCGAATACGCGGTAGCGCCCAATCAATCGTCTGCTGGTCAATGACCAGCGGGGGCGCAAAACGGATAACATGGTCGTGCGTCTCTTTGGCGAGAATTCCGCGCTTTTGCAATTCCACGCAAAAGCGGCGTGCTCCCCCGGCTTCGGGCTTCAACTCCACGCCGATAAACAACCCTCGCCCGCGCACTTCCTTCACATGGCGGCTGGGGATTTCCTGCAATTGCTCCAGCAGGTAAGCGCCGAGGGCGGCGGAACGCTCGTCCAGCTTCTCTTCGCGCAGCACGGCAATGGCGGCGCGGGCAATGGCGGCTGCCAGGGGGTTGCCGCCAAAGGTGGAACCGTGTTCGCCAGGCTGGAACAAACCCATCAGCGCCGCATCTGCCAGAACAGCCGAGATGGGGTAAAACCCGCCAGAAAGCGCCTTGCCAATCACCACCATATCCGGGCGAATGCCCTCGTGTTGATGTGCAAATACCTTTCCGGTGCGGCACAAGCCGGTCTGAATTTCATC
>DYNS01000141.1 GCA_020720965.1 Anaerolinea sp.
GGGGGCGCGTTTCTTTTTGGCGGGTTTGGGCTCTTCTTCCGGCGGGGCAGGGGGGAAGAGTTCCAGGCGTTTGGCTTCCAGGTCGGCTGCGCCTGCGCCGTTGAGGGCTTGGGCAACCGCCTGCCATTGTTCGCCATCCACAAAACGCCAGTCTAAAAAGACGTGGCATTGATACGCGCCCAAGCCAACGTAAATGCCTTTTTCGGTCAGTTCGGCGCAGGGGCGCAGGTATTCCAGGCGGGTGGTGTAATCTTTGAAGATGGCGTAACCGCTGGAGGGCAGGGCAAGCCCCTCTGCCAGGGTTTTCTGGCTCATTTGACCGTTGGATTTGTCCATGTAGCCCACCGAGGTCTTCACCCATCCGCTGGTTTCGGCGTAGCGGTTGTGATACAGAACCAGGGCGCGTTCTTCGCCGTGACGGTTGCTGTAGGCAAAGACATCTTCATTGACCGAGCCGTGCGGGGTAAAGAAGTCGTACAGGAAGAAGTTATCCACCTCCGCAAACAGGTAACGCTTGTGCAGAATGGGGGAAATCTTCCATTCGTGACCGCGAATGAGACCTTCGTTGGGGGTTTCGTCCCATTTGGGGCGGCGGAATTCCATGCCGTATTTCTCGTAGAAGCCCTCAAATTGACCATGCCCAAACATGGGCAACCCCGGCAGGGTGGACATGAGGGTGGCTACGCCAAAATATTTGTCGCCATCCCCAAATTGCTCCACCGCTGTTTTCTCATCCGGGTTATTCATAAAATTGACGTAGCGCTTCATAATCTGGGGGTCAAATTCCAGGGTGTTTTTCATTACGGAGCGGTATTTGGCGTTGTCTTCATCACGCATCATGTGCATAAAAGCGGAGTTGTACACCCGGTGCATCCCCAAAGTGCGGACAAAGTAGCCTTCCATCATCCAAAAGGCTTCTGCCAGCAACAGGGTATCGGGCGCTTCCTGCGCCACCCTATCCACCACTTCCCGCCAAAATTCTTCGGGGATTGCGGCGTCAAAATCGGCGCGGGTAAGCCCATGCTCGGCGCGGGAGGGAATGGCTCCGCCTGCGCCTGGCTCTGGAAACCACAGGCGCTGAATGTGCTTCTTTGCCAGGGTCATCGCCGCGTCAAAGCGGATGATGGGGAAGTTGCGGGCGACATGCAAAATGGTCTGAATCACCGCCTCGCGCACTTCGGCTTTCAGGTAATCCAACTGGGCGGTATCGTTCCAGGGCATGGAAGTGCCATCGTTGCCGTGATAGATGTAGCGCACGTCGCCGGTCCAGCGGTCTATACGCTTAAACACCACCGCCGCATCGGATTTGCTGTAGTAGTGGTCTTCCAGGATAACGGCAACCCTCTCGTTATCGGATAAATCCTCGCTGCCAAAAGCGTAACCAGAGTAAGGCGGGTAAGGCAGGGAAAGGAACCAATCCGGGTGTTCGTTCACCCACTGCGAATCCATGCCCATGTGATTGGGAACCATATCCGCCGAAAGGCGAATGCCGCGCTGCCAGGCACGCCAACGCAAATTCTCCAGCGCGCCCCAACCGCCCAGGTCGGCGGCAATGTCGTAAGCGTAAAGCGAATACGCCGAGGCAACCGCGTCAGCGTCACCCATGCGCTGCTTAATCCGTTGGCTGGCGCGGCTGCGCTCCCACAAACCAATCAGCCATAGCCCGGTCACACCCCGCGCCGCGAGGGTATCCAGCTCCTCATCCGGGATGGCATCCAGGGTCTGGATGTGGCGCTGATACTTGCGGCTCAACTGCTCCAACCAAACGTAGGAATTCTTCGCCATCAAAATACAGCGAGGCATCCAATCCTTATCCGGGCTAAAACGCTCATACTCGGCATAAGAGCCGCCAAAGGAGATGACGGGCGCGTCACCGGCAAAGCCGCCCGCAAAATCACCGCGAATGGCTTCCTCCTTCACAAAATCCACTGCCCGCAGCAAGCGCTGCACAAAAGCATCCCCCAACATCACACTCCATTTTTGCAAAAGGAATTGAAGTTGCCCCTGAAGCGAATAGGGAGAAGCCAAAGCCGGAGCGCGTAACACGCTAAGAAGAGTATCCCCCGTCTCCGACCCCGCCCCGCCGAAGCCTGGTTCGCCGTTAAAAAAGTCTGCCAGCCCACCCACAAGAATCTCGTAGGCGCTGCCGCGCTTGAGCGGCTCGTCATCAAACAGTTCTTTATAGGCAAACGCCGCCGGGTTCAGGTTGGTGATGTGCAAAATAAGCATTTCTTCCAACACAATCTGACGATTCAATCTGCCGTCGGTTTCGCCATCCAGGTAGGCTTCGGCGCTTATCCGGTTCTGATACACGGCTACGGGAGGAAAATCCTGCACAAAACGGGCTTGCGCCTTCTCAAAGGCTTCTGCGCCCATGCGCCCGCGCAACCAGGCAAAAGCGCGTTGCAAAGCGCCGCCGTTTTGGGCTTCATACTGTCGAATGATGATATGCAGGATTTCGTCAATCAACCCCAGGGCGTTAATTTCACCGGCTGGCACGGGAGTCCCGCGCACCTCAGACATCTGCTCCGCAAAACGGCGCGCTGCAGAAAAATCTGCCAAAAGAACACGCCCATCGCTGGAAAACAGCGAAGCATCGAAGCGGTAAATATCCCTTGCCGTGCGGGAGATATGAAATTCAAAAGGTAAATTTCGCATTATGGCAGGCTCCTTATCCATCTCTTGGTTTTACCACATCACTTAACTATACACGAACTAGCCCCGAATGGGGGAAGAATGCCCAAATGATTTCGGGTATACTTAAACCTAATGGTTATCCCAAGCGATACACTGCCATTCGTTTTCTTTCATGCCGCACAGAGTGTCATTTACGCCATTTTGCTGTTCATCGTTCTGCGCCGGCAAAGAAGCGCCGCGCCTCCCGTTTTGGGCTGGCTGGCGTGTTATATTTTGCTGGCATTTCTCAACCAGGCGGTGCAATTTGCGGGCGGGATGGGTTGGCTTCCCATTCCCATAGACGAGGTAAGCCGATTAAGCCTTAACCAGTATGCCGCCTTTTTGCTGGCTTTCCTTTTGTATCAGGGTTTACGCGCCTTTCTCAACCAGGGAGAGGCGTTTTGGCTTTTAGGGGCGCAGTTGATTTTGGCGGCAGTGCTGGTAACAACACAACAATTTAGCCTGCTTTTTATTGGCTGGGTTATTTACACCTTGTTGGGCATGGGCGTTTTGGGCTTCACCCTGGCACGCACCTCCCAACCCCTGCACCGCGCCCGCCTGTTATTGTGGGCTCCCGCCTTCGCCCTCGTCATCGTTAACGAAATTTTGCTCTTCTACCTTCAAGATTCGCACCTGGATGTTTACCGTCTGGGGGCAACCCTTTTTCTGGCATTTGCCGCCCTCAGTCACCGCCTGCCAGACCTGAAGGAAATCACCCGTCAGGCGCTGGTTTATGGCGCAAGCGCCCTCTTCAGCATGGCGGTTTACGTTTTGGGCTTTTTGGCAGCGGATTACTTCTTTCGGGGCATGAGCGGCTATCAGCCTATTTTTGCCGGAGCGGGGGTGGCGGTGCTCATCTCGCTCATGTTCACGCCCATCTTCTCCATCACCCGCCGCGCAGTGGATAGCCTCCTGCGCCTGGAAAATGCAGACCCCGCCCAGGTGCTAAGAGACTACTCTGTTTCCATTAATAACATTCTAGACCTGGAAAAACTGACCGATGTTGCCCTGGAAGCCGTGATGGATGCCTACGACATAGACCGCGCCGTCCTGTTTTTGGTGGATGCCGAAATGGGTAAAAACGGAGATGTATATCGCCTGACGGCGGCAACCGGGCATCACCCTGGAGCAATGGGCAACTTTTTCGGCTTAATTTCCAAAGAAAGCCCCATCGCCCGCGCTTTCCGCGAGCAAAGCCAGCCCCTGCTGCAATACGATATTGACTTTGCGCCCGAATACATCAACAGCCCGGTGAATGAGCGCCGCTGGCTGAGTGAACTCGGGCTGGATGTCTACGCTCCCATTCTCTCCAAAGGGGATTGGATTGGCTTGCTGGCGCTGGGTTCCAAACGCGGGCAGCGTTACACCCCGCAGGATTTGAACCTGCTGGCGACCATCGCCAACCAAACCGGGGTGGCGCTGGAAAATGCCCGCCTGGTAGAAAACCTAAAAAAACTTAACGCCCAGGTGCGCGAAGCCTACCTGTTTTTAGACAAAGCCAATCACGACCTGGCAAAGCTGGAAATGACCAAATCCAATTTCATCAGCATTGCCTCGCACGAGCTGCGTACCCCCCTCACCGTCATTAAAGGTTATACCGAAATGCTGATGGAAAGCGACAGCCTGGATGCCGGTGTACGCGAGTTTCTTAAAGGAATTCATAAAAACACCCTGCGCCTGCACGAGATCATGGATTCGATGTTTGATGTTGCCCAAATTGACGCTCGCGCCATCGAACTGCAAAGACAGGATGTGCAGGTGAACGAACTCATCCGCTCGGTGGCAAACGAACTGGGCAAGGTTGCCGCCGAAAGGGAGCAAGACCTGAGCCTGGATTTGCCTCAACTCCCCTTCATCAAAGCCGACCCCAACACCCTGCGGAAGTTGTTCTACCATACCATCATCAACGCCATCAAATTTACCCCCAACGGCGGCAAAGTGACCGTCTCCGGCAGGCAGCTGGCATCCAACAACCGCGACCTGCCCGAAGGCGGGGTGGAAATCATCGTCCGCGATACGGGGGTAGGCATTGACAAAGGCTACCAGGAAGTGATTTTTACCAAGTTTTACCAACCCGGCGAACTGCTCAACCGCCACTCCACCGGCAAGACAAAGTTCAAAGGCTCTGGGGTGGGGCTGGGGCTGGCGCTCTCACGCGGGATTGTGGAGGCGCACGGCGGGAAAATTTGGGTGGAAAGCCCCGGCTACAACGAGGAAACCTGCCCCGGCAGCGAATTCCATGTCATTTTGCCGTTGCGCTCTCAGGGGGAAAGTAAAACCGTGCGAATGGGAAGCGCCGTAAAATTAAAACTAAACTGACGGCTTTCGCCGTCAGTTTTTGTTCGGAAAGTACCCCCGCGCAGACTCGAACTGCGCTCTTTGGCTCCGGAGGCCAACGCTCTGTCCACTGAGCTACGGGGGCGCGGGCGCTATTTTATCATAATTGTCAGGACTGGACGCGAGGCGCAAGATTTTGCAGTTCTGCCCGGTAACGCAAGACGGCTGCCCCTGTGCCTGATTCTGCGCCCAGGCGGATGAACTGACGTTTCTTGTGCGCCAACTCTCCCATGACTTGATAAAAGCGATGAGTGGCGGAAAAGTTTCCTGCAAAAAGCGCCGAAAGACGGGCAAACCCTCGCAGCCAGGCAGAGGCAGCGGTGCGGTGCTGCGCCGGGCTGATGATTCCGAGTTCCACTTCCTCGCGCAGGTACAGGAGAATGTCGCGGCGTTCCTGCCAACCGGCGAGCAGGATGACGGCGAACAGGAAGAAGACTCCCATCCAGTCTAGCGCCAAGCCAATGAAACAGGTGAGATTTTCCAGCGAGGTGAAAGATGCCAGGGTGTTGTGAAACGAATGGGTAAACATGGCAAGCCCCAGCCCGGCGAATCCCGCCACAATCTTCACCAGCCAGGAGCGGTTTCCCCGCGCAATCGCCAGCCCCATGCCGGTAAAGGCGGTGTAAACCGGGTGTTGCCAGCCCACCAACACAACCCGAATGATGACCAGCGCAACCAGCCCAGTCCATCCATCCGATTCGTAGCCGCGCCAAATGTAGAGGGCGTTTTCGGTGGCGGCAAAACCGAGGGCGGCAATACCAGCGTACACGATTCCATCCAGAAGCGAGTCGAACTCGTGCCGAAAGAAGAGGAAAACCAGTAAAACCGCCAGCCCTTTTAGCCCTTCTTCCACCAGCGGGGCGCTGATGGAGGCGGTGCTGAAGTCGCTCAGTTCTGGCGAGCCGGTGAGGGCAAAGACGGTTAAGCCAAAAAGGGTATTAAGAATGTAGGCGCCGCCCGCCGCCACTGCCGCGCCCCACACAAAAACGCCCACCAACAACGGAATGGGTTCTTTCTCGTAGTGGTCTAACGAGTAAAAGATGGCGGCAAACAAAAACATGGGCGCAAACCCAAAAAAGAGAGAAACCAAAAAAGGCATTTTGTTACCTCCGCAAACAGGATATACTCATTTTATTCGAGTTTTTGCCTTCTCACCCCTTTGTAGGAGACCATTTTATGCGAAAAATCTTCCCTGCCCTGCTCATGGGCATCAGCGCCCTGTTTTTTGTTGCCAGCCTGGTGGCTTTGGGGCTGCTGTGGTTTTACAAAGGTCCGCTCACCGCCCAGGCGCAAACCCAATTAAGCGGCATAGAAACCGATTTACAGCAAGCCCTGGTTGCCCTGCAAAACGCTAAAACCGAACTGGAGCGCACCCTGCGCCTGGTGAACGCCGCCGAAGAAAGCCTGCTCGCCTTAAAACAACAATTGGGGGACGCAAAAAGCCTAGTCGGCGGTCTGGAAGAAACCCTGGACAGCCAAATTATCCCCAGCCTGAAGATTTCTCGCGGGCAGGTGGAGCAAGCCAAAGTCGCCCTCAACGATGCCCGTAGCGCCATCAGCCAGTTGAACGAAATCCCCTTTGTGCAGCTCAACCTGCCCGGCGATGCCCTGCTCGCCAACCTCATCAGCCTGGCAGATTCGGCAGACCGCCAGATTGCCAGTATGGAAACCCTGGCAGAACAAGCCTCCGTCTTTGCCAAAGACCTTTCCTACCTCATGGGCGGCGACCTGGCAGAAACCCGCCAGAACCTGCAAAACTTTCTACGCCTGCTCACAGACTACGAAGCCAAACTGAATGCCTGGCTGCAACAAGTGCAAAGCATCCAAGCCGCCCTGCCGGGTTGGGCAAACCTCGCCGCCGCCCTGCTCAGCCTCAACTTTATATGGCTGGCTCTCTCGCAGGTCAGCGTTTTTGTGCAGGGGCGGGCGCTTTGGCGCGGACAAAACGGGCTATAATACCGCGCCATGAGTTTTACCAGCCTCACCTTTGCGGCTTTTTTTGCCCTGCTCCTCCTCCTTTACTGGCAAATCCGACACCGGGACGCGCAAAACGTCCTCCTGTTGGGGGCAAGTTACCTGTTTTATGGATGGATTCATCCCTGGTACGCCCTGCTGTTGGGATTTTCCACCGCTGCCGATTTCCTCCTGGCGAGGGGCATCTCCCGCAACCCGGCGCACGCCCGCAACCTCCTCAGCCTTAGCCTGCTTCTCAACCTGGGAACCCTCGCCCTCTTCAAGTATTACAACTTCTTCAACCAGGCGCTTGCCGAGCGCCTGGGCGCAGATTGGCTGCTAGTGAGCATCGCCCTGCCTGCCGGGCTATCCTTTTACACCCTCAAAAAAATTGCTTATCTGGTAGATGTCTCACGCGGCAGTCTCCACCCCGCCCCCAACTTTCTGCACTTCGCCTTATACGTCTCCTTCTTCCCCCAAATT
>DYNS01000470.1 GCA_020720965.1 Anaerolinea sp.
GATGCCGATTCTGCCCACGTCCAATACGGTCATGGCGATTTTGAAGCCGTCCCCTTCTGCGCCCAGGCGGTTTTCCACCGGGACGCGCAGGTTTTCAAAAATGAGTTCGCTGGTGGCGGAGGCGCGAATGCCCATTTTGGGTTCTTTTTTGCCGCGCACAAAGCCAGGGGCGGAGGCATCTACCAAAAAGGCGCTGATTCCTTTTTGCTTTTTCTCTGGGTCGGTCATCATAAAGACGACCAGGTGTTCGGCAACCGGTCCGCTTGTAACCCAGGATTTTCTGCCGTTGAGAATGTAAAAATCTCCATCCCTTACGGCGCGGCTTTTCATGGTTCCGGCATCCGAGCCGCTCATGGGTTCGGTGAGCGAATAAGCGCCAATGGCTTTGCCGGAGGCAACCGGGGTGATGTACTTTTTCTTTTGCTCTTCGGTGCCAAATTTGAGGATGCCGTGACAGTATAGAGAGTTGTTGACCGACATGATGACCCCGTGCGAGGCATCCGCTTTGCAGATTTCTTCCAAGGCCAGCACATAGGAGAGGGTGTCCATGCCTGCGCCGCCGTACTCTTCTGGCACTTCAATCCCCATAAAACCCATGGCGCCCATTTTCTTAATGCTTTCGCGGGGGAATTCTCCGCTTTCATCAAACTGGGCGGCGATGGGGGTAATTTCGTTTTGGGCAAAATCTCGCGCCGCATCACGAATCATCTTGTGTTCTTCTGTCAGGGCAAAAATAGCCAGTTCGCTCATTCTTCCTCCGGGTTGTGGAATGTGAACCTATTATAGCGCAACGAAAATATGCTGGGCGGCGGCGTTGCCGAGGGTTACAGTCTCTTCGCCCACCTGCAAGGTGATGGTTTGGTTAAACGGCAGCACCTCCAGCACCTGTGCCTGTGTTCCCGGCACGATGTTCTTCCTCTCCAGAAAATCCAGCAGCAGAGCGTTTTCCTCCGCCAGTTCGTGAATCCGTTCTATTTGCACCCGCTTCCCCGCTGGAACCTGGGTGAGGGGGACGAGGTGGGCAACTGCCGCCTCGCAGCCGGGCAGGGGGTTGCCATGCGGGCAGGTTTGGGGGTTGCCCAATTGTTCCATTAGAGCGGTTTCGGTCATGGCGGAGATGGCGTGTTCCAACTGATGCGCCTCCCCGTGCAGTTTAGACCAGGGCAGGGTCTTTCGCATCAGCCATTCCATCAGCATGTGACGGCGCATCACAACCCGCGCGGCTTGCCAGCCTTGCTCCGTCAGGTGCGTGCCGCTCTTGGTCATGGTCAGCAACCCGTCTCGCGTCATGCGCTTGAGGGTGTTGGCGACTGTGGGCGGGGTAACGCCCAATAATTCCGCCAGATGAGCGCCTACAACCGGCTGCTTATCCCTTTCCATGACGTAAATGAGGGAGAGATAGTCCTGTACGGTGGGGCTCAGGTTGGAAATATCGGTAAGGGTATCGGGGTTTGTGACATTCGTCATGGTAAAAGCCCTTGCGGAATGTATATGCTAATGTTTATAATTAGCATATACTAAGAAAAACAATTGATATTTTCATTATATCATTGCATTTTCATCCCTTTCCAGGAGCGAGCTATGAACTTGAAACCGGTCTCCATTTCTGAACTGCGAGCAGGAGAACGCGCAACCATCCTTTCTTTTGGCGGCGGGCGGGCGGTGCAAAACCGGCTTGCCTCGCTGGGCTTCACCCCCGGTGCCGATATTGACATGGCGCAGAACATTGGCTTCGGTCCCCTCATCGTCACCGTGCGTGGGACGCGGGTGGCGTTGGGGCGGGGCGAGGCGGCGAAGAGGGAAAGTCCGCCCTGACTATCCGATTCCGGCCGGTGCCCGGAGGGGTCCAGCCACACCAAACCTGGCAGGCCGCGCAGACGGAGCGCGACCTCTTCAGGCGTGGCGTCCAAAGCCAGGACACGGGGCAGGGCGGGGGAGGATAGCATGAACAGGGCTGGATTTTCCATGACGGCAGGCCGG
>DYNS01000471.1 GCA_020720965.1 Anaerolinea sp.
GGAGTCGCTGTATGCCAATTTTTTCTCGCTCATCTTTAGCGCCAGCCAGCAATTGATTGTGGGGCAAATTGAGCCGCACGAGACCGAGCAGTTTTCTCAGGAACAGCGCGGGCTGCTGGCTTCGGTCTGGTTTGCCAGTGTGGTCAGCATCTTTACGGCGGCGCTGATTTCCGGCTTTGCCATTGTGTTTATGTTTTATCTCTCCCGGCAAATTAATACCCGTGTCTCCGCTTTGTTGGAGGCTGCCGAGCGGGTGACGCATGGCGACCTGAGTCAGCCGGTGGGGATGCAGGGCGCGGACGAGTTTGGGGTGTTGGCGGAATCTTTTAATGAAATGATGCGCGAGCTTGCCTTGCGTGAAGACCGCCTGCGGGCGTTAATTGGCAGAATGGCGCAAATTCAGGATGAGGAGCGCCGTCTGATTGGTTTGGACTTGCACGATGGGCTGACCCAGTTGATTATTTCCGCCAACATGCACCTGAACGCCCTCAACGCCCAAATTGGCTCCAAACTGAATGCCCAATCTTTGCAGGCGTTGGATGTGAGCCGGGCGCTGGTGAAACAATCCATTGACGAGGCGCGGAAGGTTATTTCTGAACTGCGCCCCACAATGATTGACGACCTGGGCTTGGAGCGGGGTCTGCGCCAGTATGTGACCGAAATTTGCGAAGAGCAAAAATGGCAGGCGGAAGTTCTTTTGGATTTGCAAGGGCTGGAAATCGAATCGGCGGCGCAGGCAGCCATTTTTCGGATTGTGCAGGAGGCGCTTTCCAACATCCGCAAGCACGCCCAGACCCAGATGGTGAGGGTGGAACTGCGGGCGGAGGAGGCAAACCTGCGCTTGATGGTGCAGGATTGGGGTCAGGGTTTTGATGCAAGCCAGATTCGCGGGGAGGAGGCGGAGCACCTCGGTCTGGTCAGTATGCAGGAGCGGGCGGAGATGATTAACGGCATTTGTAAAATCGAAAGCGATGTGGGGCAGGGAACCCGCGTGGAAGTGACCATTCCGCGAAGCGCCTTAGCCCGGAGGAGCCGCGATGGCAGATAAAATTTCTTTGTTGATTGCAGACGACCATATGATGGTGCGGACGGGGCTGCGAAGTATGCTCAGCGAGTCCAGGATTGAGGTGGTGGGTGAGGCGGGCAACGGACGCGAAGCCTTTGAGATGGCAAAACGCCTGAAGCCCGATGTGGTCTTGATGGACATCCGCATGCCGGAAGTGGATGGAATTTTGGCGCTGGAGATGATGAAAGCCGAAAAGTTGAACAGCCGCGTCATCATGGTGACGACCTACCGCAGCACTTCCTACCTTTTGCGCTCCCTTTCTGGCGGGGCGGCGGGCTTTGTGCTGAAGGATATTTCCCGCGAGGAACTGCTGGCGGCGGTGTATTCGGTGGCGCAGGGAACCTCGCTGGTGGATAGTCAATTTTTGCAGGACGTATTGCGGAATCTCGAAAGCGAGGAAAAATCCGCCCAGTCGGCGGAAGACCTGCTGCTGGAACCGCTCACCGCCCGCGAGATGGATATTCTGCGCCTGATGGTGGAAGGGCTGACCAACCAGGCGATTGGCGATGTACTTGGCTTGAGCGCCGGAACGGTGAAAGGCTACGCCCAAACGGTGATGCACAAATTGGGGACGAATGACCGCACCCAGGCGGCGGTGAAGGCAATTCGGCGGGGGTTGGTGAAGTAAACCCTTTTTATAACCCTACTCCCAAACGGAAGGGAAAAAACCAGCCGTTTGGGAGTTTTGCGTTAAGCCGAAAATCTGTACCCTGTAGGCAAGATGAGCGCAAAAGAATTACGCCGACTGCTTTCCCAGCCTGAGATTTTGGTCGCCCCCGGCGCGGTGGATGCGTTAACCGCCCGGCTGGTGGAAGATTCCGGGTTTCGCGCCGTGTATGCCAGCGGCGCGGGGATTGCCAACGCCCAATTCGCCCTGCCAGATATGGGGCTGATTACGATGACCGAGATGATT
>DYNS01000142.1 GCA_020720965.1 Anaerolinea sp.
TTTGAAAAGCAGGGGAAGCGAGGATGTTGTTGAGGGTCATTGCCAGGGTGCTGCGGTCTTTGGTGGAGAAGAAACTTTCCACCGGGAAGGCGCCGAGCTTTTCAAAGGGCGGGGTCTGCACCTGAAGGATGAGTTCGGTCAGGTCGAGGGGTTGGTTTTGGCTCCAGGCGTTTTCAAAGATGTTGGCGAGCAGGATGTGTTCGCGGGAGCGGAGGGGGTCTACATCGCTGTAGCCGACCAAGCCAAGCAGGGCGGTGACGGTGCTGGAGATTTTTTCGCGCAGAATTTCACGGTTGCCCTCCCAGGGCAGGTCTGGGGCTTGCAGGGAGGAAAGGACGCTGATGCGGAGGCCGGCATCGGAGCCGGGGGTGTACACGCTGAATTGGGCGGCGTTGCTGAGGGCGCGGATATGTTCTGGTTGGATGTGCCATTCTTGCAGCCCGTTGCGCCATTGGGTGGCGGTCTCTTGCGAGGCTTGTTCCAGGCTTTTGCCTTGTCGGCGCAGGGTGTCGGAATCGAGCCAGGGGGCAAAATCTTGCGGGGCGAGGTTGGGGAAGTGCAGGAGCAGGTTGGTCAGGTCGCCTTTGGGGTCGATGATGAGGGCAGGGATGCCTTGCAGAGCGGCTTCTTCCATCAGAGTGATGCACAAGCCGGTCTTGCCGGAGCCTGTCATACCGGTAATGACGGCGTGTGTGGTTAGGTCGGCAGGGTCGTAGCGCAGGGGCTGTTGGCTTGCCTGGGCGTTGTTCAGGTCAAAGTGTCGTCCGAGGTAGAAGGGCATAGGGAGGTTGGGGGGAATGGGAGGCGGGAGGGGGGTATTGGGTTATTTTTATCATAATTTGAAGGATTGGGGGATAGGATGAGGGTCGGGATGGTTGTTGTATAACGAACATCTCTTACTCTCTGCCTCTTCTAACGAACAAAACTCCCCTCTCCAACCGGGAGAGGGGAGTTTGACTTCTGTCACTGACCACTACCTGCCCTTAGCGCCACTTGCTTTGTACGGCTACGGTGTAAACCTTCACATTCAGCACGATGAAGCGCCAGAGTTGATAGATTTTGCAGTTCATCCAAAATTTTTCGGCTTTAGAAAATTCTTGTTCGTTCATGGCAAATTCCTTTGGGGGTTATTCGGGGATGAGAGTCCAGCCGGGCAGGGCTTTGAACTTCCAGATGAAGGTGTAGTGGAGCATGAATTTCATCCATGCGCCGCTTAAGCCCATCTCCAGGTGAGAGATGAAGAGGTCGCGTCCGTATTCGTTTTTGTACTGGGTGCGGTTCGGCACTACCGGGCGCATGACAATCGTCACGGCGTTGCCGTCCCACAGGTTATCGCCCATGCTGGCGATGCAGGCGGCGACCATTTCGGTCATGCGCTCGCTGTGACTCATCTCGCGCCCGTTGAGCAGGTCTACCAGGTTCATGGCGACCACCCGCCCAACCATGCCGCTGACCATGCCGGTACGCGGCGGGGCGGCGGCGATGAGCAAGCCGTTTTTGTTGGTAAAAGGCTTGCTGATGGGTCCGGGAGGCGCAAAAGCAATCCCTGCCGAAAAGACGTTGGGGAAGGATGGGTTCTGATATTTGGCGGGCCAGGCTTCGGGGGTTGCGGCAAGTTCCGGGTAGGGCAGCCCGTATTTACCATCTACCAGCACAAACCCGGCAGGGTTCACCATTTTGGAAGCGAGGTCGCTGCCATCTTTGCCCACATATTTGAAAGGCTGCCCCTTGAATTGTGGGATGAGCATGGAGAAGTCGAACTCGCTGATGCCTTCTTCGCCCTCGTAATTTTGCCAGTGAATTTTGCCTGCCTCCACGCTGGTTACGCCGCTCTGCACCTGATAGCGGATGCCATGGTCGTTGAAAACGGCTTTGATGAATTCATCACTCTTCATCACATGCCCGTTGCGTTTAATTTGAACTCCGTTTACGCCAAAATCTCCCAGGGCGGGTTCGTTGGAGAGCCACAGAATATCGGCGTTTTCGCGCACGCCTTTTTTTACCAGGTCTTTGTGAACGTTGATGATGTATTCAAATGCCGCGCCCTGACAGGTTGCGCCGGGATGCCCGGTTCCGATGACGATTTTGACTTTTTCGCCCTTCTTCATGCGCTCCACCAGTTCCAGGTAGGCATCCCGCGCTTTGACGGCGTGCGGCAGGGAGCAGATGGAGTGGGTGAAGCCGTTTTCCGGTCCCAAGCCGGGGGTTCCGGCAAAGTTCAGCAGGGGTCCGGGAGCGATGACGAGGTAGTCGTAATCCAGACGGACTTCTTTGCCGGTGCCGACTTCCTCGCCCAGAACAAATTGCTCTCCGGCTTCGGGGTGAATTTCTTTGGCGGCGGCATGGACAAACTTGACGTTTACCCGGTCGTATACCGGTTTCAGTTTGAAGATGGTGTCTTCCGGTTTCATGTGACCAATCCCGACCCAGACCCAGGAGGGGACGTAGCCGAAGACATCCCTATTGCTGATGACGGTGATTTCGTGCTTTTTGCCGAGTTTGGTGCCAAGATACAGGGCGGTAGTGTGCCCGGCAAACCCTGCCCCAATGATTACAACTTTTGCCATGCTTGCTCTCCTCTTTTCTGATAAAAAATTGATATTTGGATGATTTCTGCCCAAAAAGGATACATTGTGATTTATCGAACAAAAAAGCCCCAGGCTTGTGCCTGGGGCTTTTGGTTTAGTAAACCAGCGATTTTTTATCGGTGCTAATGCGCTTGCGGAACATCCAGTAGGTCCAGCCCTGGTAGGCGAGGACGATGGGGACGAAGATGAGCGCCACAACCGACATGACGGTGAGGGTGTATTGCGAGGAGGAGGCGTTGTAGATGGTCAGGTTCCAAGCCGGGTTGAGGCTGGAAATCATCACGTTGGGGAACATCATCAAGAAGAAGGTGATTTGGGTGAAGACGATGTTAAGGGCGACCATGATGAATGCCCAGCCTTCGCGCTTCTGGTTGATGAAGTATCCAGCCGTCAGCAGGGTGGCGACAGCGGCAACCGGGGCGATGCCGGGGTCGATGATGTTGCGTCCGTAGAATCCGGTGATGTAGGTGTAAACGCCGAGGGCGAGGTAAACGACTACTGCCACAATCCACAGGGTTTTGGAGAGGGCTGCCACTTTATCGTGCAGTTTGCCCTTTTCCAACTTGAGGCTGAGGAAGTTGGCACCGTGCAGGAGGAAGACGGCTACGGTGGCGAGTCCGCCGAGCAGACCGTAGGGGTTGAGCAGGCTGAGGGTGACTCCCAGACCGTTAGGCAGCCAGGCGGGGACGACATAGTTCATGTCTTCGCCAATCGGCACGCCCTGGGCGAGGTTGGCAAAGGCGGTGCCGAGCAGGAGCGGGACGAGGAAGGAGCCGATGGCAATCATCCAGTCGAAGCGGTTGCGCCAGGCGGGGTTGGAGTCTTTGGAGCGGTATTCAAAGGAGATGCCGCGAATGATGAGACCAACCAGGAGCAGGAAGAGCGCCAGGTAGAAGCCGCTGAACATGGTGGCGTACCAGTGCGGGAAGGCGGCAAAGGTTGCGCCCCCGGCGGTGAGCAGCCAGACTTCGTTGCCATCCCAGGTGGAGCCGATGGTGTTGATGATGGCGCGGCGTTCTTCGTCTTTTTTGCCTACAAAGGGCATGAGCATTCCTACGCCGAAGTCGAAGCCTTCCAGGAAGAAGAAGCCAATCCACAGAACGGCGACCAGGATGAACCACAGAATTTGGAGAAATTCGTAAGACATTTCTTTACTCCTTTAGTCTTGCGCGCCAACCAGAGCGGGGGCAACATCCACCGATTCGTGCATGGCAGCATCGGGACCGGCTTTGGCGTATTTGAGCATGAGTTTGACCATCGCTACGGCGAGGGAGCCGTAAACTGCCGTGTAGCCAATCAGCGAAATCCACAGGTCGAGGGCGGTCAGGTTGGGGGAGACGGCATCCTGTACTTTGAGAAGCCCGTACACAATCCAGGGTTGGCGACCCATTTCGGTCAAAATCCAGCCGCTGGCGTTGGCGGAGTAGGGCAGGATGAGAGCGCCGAAGGGGACGAGTTTCATCCATTTGGCGTTTTCGTAGTTCTTTTGGCGGGTGGCGTACAGGAACCAGGCGGAAGCGCCCATCATGATAAAGCCGAATGCCATCATTACGCGGAATGCCCAGTAGGTGACGACCATCAGCGGGATGTAGTCGCCGGGTCCATATTGGGCGGTGTATTCTTCTTGCAGTTGGTTCACGCCTTTTACTTCGCAGTCGAAGTTGTTGCAGGCGAGGAAGCTCATGGCATAGGGGATGCGGATGGACCAGATTTCCTGCTTACCGGTCAGGTCGCCGATGGTGAGCAGGGAGAAGGAGGCGGGTTGTTCGGTTTCCCAAACGGCTTCCAGGGCTGCCAGTTTCATCGGTTGGGCTTCGTACATATACTGACCCATTTCGTGACCGCCGAGGAAGACGAAGGTGCTGGCGATGAGCCCCACCAAAGCGCCGATGTGGAAGGAGCGCTTGAAGAAGGCGACATTTTGCTTGCGGACGAGGTGCCAGGCGCTGACTGCCAGAATGAGGAAGGCTGCCATTGTCAAGCCATCCGCCAGGGTGTGCCAGACGAAAATCCAGGCTTTGGGGTTGCTGATGACGGCGAAGAAATCCACCATTTCGGCGCGTCCGGTGACGGTGTTGATTTCATAGCCGACCGGGTGCTGCATCCAGCCATTGGCGATGAGAATCCACACGGCGGAAAGGTTGGAGCCGATGGCGGCGAGCCAGATGGAGGCGAGGTGTACTTTTTCAGGTATTTTGCCTTCGCCAAAAATCCACACGCCCAGGAAGGTGCTTTCCATGAAGAAGGCGAGCAGGGCTTCAATGGCGAGGGGCGCGCCGAAAATATCGCCCACGAAGCGGCTGTAACCGCTCCAGTTCATACCGAACTGGAATTCTTGCACAATGCCGGTGACAACGCCGATGGCAAAGTTGATGAGGAACAATTTGCCCCAGAACTTCGTCTGTTTTTTCCAGGTTTCGTCTTTGGTCTGGTAGTAGCGGGTCTGAAAATAGGCCACAAACCAGCCCAAGCCCAGGGTGAGCGGGACAAAGAGCCAGTGGTAGATGGTAGTAAGACCAAACTGCCACCTTGAGAGGGTAAGGACATCCATAACGCTTCTCCTTCAAACAAAAAATTAGGGTTGAAGAACAGAGATTGGTGAAACATACAGAAGGGCGCGTTGCGCTTCTTCTGCCAATTCCCGAAAGTTGATGGCGTTCATCTCTCGCACCATCGCCGCCTGCACGCGCCCCCATTTGGAGCGCACCGGGCAGTAGGCGCTGAAGGGACAATCGGCATCCCGCCCGGTTGCCAGACATTCCGAAAGGTAGAAGGGTCCTTCAAAGACCTCCACCACCTCCCGCAGGGAGATGCTTGCCGGGTCGCGGGGCAGGCTCAAGCCGCCATCCCGCCCCGGAAAGGTGAGAACCAGCCCTGCCTGTGCCAACTGCGCCACAATCCGTCCCATAAAAGACTTGGGGATTTGCATCTCCTGCTGTATTTCTGCCGAAGAAGAACGCGCGGTTTCGCCTCGTTTCGCAAGGGCGAGCACCACGCGCACAGCATAGTCGGTTTGGCGGTTGATTTTCAGCATAAAACCTTTACAAGACAAGTAAATGATTACCGATATTGTAAAGGTTAGGGTGGGTGTCACACAATCGCGGAATGTCACAAAGTATACCTGACATTCGTCAGATGACGGTTAATTTTTTTTCAACCGTTTACTCACCCGCCGGGGAATGGGATTCAAAAGCCCCTTTTCCAAAGCGGAAAAGGGGCGAGGAAAAAACAGATGGTTTTTAGGGCAGGCTAAAGCGCATCACCCGCCCGTTGGCGGCATCTGTGACCCAAACCTTGCCAGCCGCATCTACGGCGATGCCGCTGGGCAAGCCGAAGGAGGCTTGGTCTATGCCGTAAGCGCCCCAGAGTTGGGCAAATTCTCCATTGGAAGAAAATTCAATCACCCGGTAGCCTTCCGGGTCGGTGACGAAGACCTGCCCGGTGGGGGAGATTGCCAGGAAGGGTTTGTTCTCCAGCGATTGGCTGCGCCAGCCTTTGACTCCCCACTGATAAAAGGGGGTGTAACTGTTTTCGCCGCTTTCGCTAAAGACCTGCACCCGCTGATTCCAGGCGTCGGTGACGTAAACATTGCCCTGCTCATCCAGTTTGACATCTACTGGTTCGTTGAAAAAGCCCGGTTCGTAGCCTTCCATCCCAAACTGACCGAGCAGTTCCCCTTGCGGGCTGAAGATGACGATGCGCTTGTTGCCCGTATCCGCCACAAAGACTCGCCCCTGCGAATCGACGCTGATGCCGCGAGGACCGTAGAGCGCGTCTGGAGCATCGGAGGCAAGCCCAAAAATGCCCCAGGAACGCACAGGTTCGCCTTCCGGGCTGAACTGCTGCACGCGGTGATTCCAGGTGTCGGTGACGTAAACCGAGCCATCCGGCGCGACTGCGACCCCCCAGGGTTCGTTGAAGGTTCCCTGCGGGGCGTTGCCGGTTGCCATGTCGCCGTAACTGCCCCATGCGTTGATGAATTCTCCCTCGGCGGAGAAGTGTTGAATGCGGTGGTTGCGCGAATCGGCGACATAAAAGCTGCCATCTGGCGCAAAGGCAATGCCACGCGGACCGTTGAATTGGGCATTTTCGCTGCCGGTCACGCCAATCAGTAAGTCAGCGGTGTAGTTGCGGGTTCCGAGAATGTAGGGGTCTGGCTCCAGGTCGGCGGCTTTGATGCCATAATTCCACACCAAGTCGGCAATATCTTTGCGGATGTAGAGGCGCATTCGGTCGGAGGGGTCCCAATTGGCTTCCACCAAGCCCTGGCTGCCGGTGATTTCAGCATACTTCGTATAGTCGCGGTTTAGCCAGATTTGGAAAATTGCCCGCGTCATCTCCGGGTTGCCGAGGGCGTTGCAGAGGCGGGAGAAATCCCATTGGGGCAAAAGCCGGAATACGGACAAGGCTCCGTTGCAGGAGTATGCCGGGTCGAGAGGCAGGGAAGGGTCCAGCCTTTCGCTGGCGAGGTTGAAGTAATCCTGGTTGGGCCACACCATGCGGACATAGTCCTGCCGGTAGTAGTCTTCGCCTACGATGGGTTCCATTTTGGCGTAGTTGTTGTCTCCCACGATGATGACGGGGACATCCCGCAGGCTTACATCCGGTTCTGCGCCGTAAAAGCGGGCGTTGGTAAAGTCGCGCAGGTACCAGGACATGGGCCACGAGACATCGTCATCATAGGCGACTATGATGTCGTAGGGAGTGCCGGTTGTGCGCTCGGAGATTTGCATAACCTGCTCCAGCACGGTTTTTACGCCGGTGTAGCCGTGCGCGTATACGAGGTATTCCTTGC
>DYNS01000472.1 GCA_020720965.1 Anaerolinea sp.
TGTTTGTCTACGGCGATGTCTACGACATCTGTGAGGGTGAGAATTTCGCCGGAGTGCGCCATTGCCAGGGTGAGGTCGGTGGTTTCTCGCGGGGTCATGCCGTTGAGAAGGACTGCCATGGCAAAGGCGGCGGCCTGATAGTCTGGAATTTCCCCGGAGGCGAAGCCTTGCACAAAGAACTGTATTTCTTCGGCAGAGAGTTCTTGCCGGTCTCGTTTTTGGATGATGATGTCCACTGCGCGCATGTTGGTCTCCTGTACGGTTGTCTGACAGGCTTATTGTAAACCAAAATGGGGCAGGGTTTAGAGGGGCTGAAGTTGAAAGCCGGAGGGGGTGTCTTGGACTGCCCAGCCCTGGGCTTGGATTTGGGCGCGGAGGTCGTCTGCGGCTCGCCAGTCTTTTTGGGCGCGGGCTTGCTGCCTTTGTTGGGCAAGGCGCACAACCTGGTCTGGCGGGGCGGCGGGGGCGAAATCTTGCGCCATTTCCCAGGCGGCGGGCGGGAGGTCTGGCAGGGTTTCTGGGGGGCGCAAGCCCAACTCGGAGAAGGGGAAGGAAGCGCCGGAAGGGTACATTTTGGGGTCGCAGGTTCGCAGCAGCGAAACGGAACTCACCCCACTGACGCGGCATTCCTGTTTGGCAAAGTCCAACAGCAGACCGGTATGTTCATCCAGCCCCAGGGTGGTGTTGTGGGGCGGCAGAAAGTTGCACCATTCCGCGAAGCGCTCCATGCCGATAAAACAGCGGGAGGTATCAACTTCCGCGCCGCCGTCTGTGTTGTTCCAATGCGGAACAAAAGAGAGGGTCGCGCCAAAGGGTTCCAACAGGTTTAAGCCGGGCAGGGCGTGAACATCCTGCCCGACCTTGTAGATTTCGTAAACCGGCACAGCCCAGGCGCTGACGGAGATGGTGGCGGCGGAGGCAAACACGAGCGCCGCGCCCAGGCGATGACGGGCGAGGATGATTTGCCAAGCCAGGCTGCCTTGCAGCTGCCGAATGGCGTAGGTGGGGGAGCCGGGTCCCATGAAGATGAAGTTTGCCTGGCGCAAGGGGGCAAGGAGAGCCGGGTCTTCCGGGCTGTAGGGGCTGCCGCGTTTGCGGGCAGGGACGACCTGCACGTTGGGTTTGTAGTTGCCCAAACGGGTTAGGAGAAAGTCTGCAACCCGCCCGGCGACCTGCGGGGAGTTGAGTTCAAAGCCTGCCGGAGTCTCCATCACGGCTATCCGCAACGGAGTGTCGAGTTGAGCGGCGAGGCTTTCGTAAATGCGCCCTCCGGCGAGGGAGGTCTCGCCGGAGCCGAGCAGGGCAATGGAGCCAGGGGAGATGGGCATGGGTCAGGAGGAGGCAGAGAATTCATCCAACAGGCGCAGGAGCAGGCTGTTGGCGGGGATGTCGCTCATGGAGCTGCTGTAATGCTGGTAGCGGATGTTTCCGGCTTTGTCTATGAGCAGAAGAGCGGGGACTCTGCCCAGTTTGAAGAGATTCCATTCCTGCCCATAGAGGTTGGAGACGGTGTGTTGGGGGTCTGGCAAGCCGGGGTAGGGCAGGTTGTTTTTTTGCCAGTGACTCTTAAAGGCTGGAGCGTCATCGGGTCCGATGGCGAGGATTTCCGCGTCACGCGCGGTGAACGCCGCATACTCATCCCGTAAACGGAGGAGATGGGCGCGGCAGTAGGGTCACATGAAGCCGCGTAAAAAGACGAGGAGCAGGTTCTTTTTACCGGCAAAGTCTTGCAGGCGGAGGAGATTGCCGTTGAAGTCGGCGAGGGCAAAGGGCGGGGCGGGTTGTTGAGGGGTGGTTGTCATGGCTTAGGGAGGAATTCCTTTACGGATTGCATAAATTCGGTTGGTTTTTCTTCGTGGGGCAGGTGCCCGGCTTGGGGAATGACGGCAAGCGCGGCGTGGGGGATTTCTTCGGCGAGACGGAGCGAATCGGCTGTGGGGACGAGGCGGTCGTCATCACCGGTGATGACG
>DYNS01000143.1 GCA_020720965.1 Anaerolinea sp.
GCATGACCGAAGCCTGCAAAGATGCCGATGTCATCTACGCCAAGTCCTGGGGTCCCCTCCTCACCACCACCGACCCCAAAGAAGGCAAGCGCCTGCAAGATATGTACAAGCACTGGCTGATGGATGATGCCAAACTGAAGGTTGCCAAGCCTGGCGCTCTTTACATGCACCCCCTGCCCGCCGACCGGGACGTGGAAGTGACCTCCAGCGTGCTGGATGGCGCTCAGTCAGTGGTCTTCGACCAGGCGGAGAATCGCCTGCACGCCCAAAAAGCCGTCATGGCGCTGACGATGAGTTAGGCAGTCAGTTTTCCTCAACAAAAAACCGCCGGGCACAACCCGGCGGTTTTGCTTTTTTTCAGGGGGTGCGCGGCTTCTCGCCGCTGCTGCCGGGTTTCAGTCGCCGGGCTTCCAGCACATTGGGCAGGTTCTCAATCCGGCTCAGGACTCGGCTCAGTTGGGCGATGTCTTTCACCTCCACACTCAGGCGAATGTCTGCCGTATCCGCATCTTGATAGGTTCGGTTAACCCGCACATCCGCCTTCACAATGTTCACACCCTCGCTGGTCAGCAGGTTAGAGACATCTCCCATCAGCCCCTGCCTGTCAAAAGCGATGACCCGCACAGGGACGGGGTAAGTGCTCGTAGGCTTGCCCCAGCCGACTTTTACCATCCGCTCCTTGTCTTTGGCACGCAGAATATTGGGGCAGTTGGCGCGGTGAATGGTTGCGCCCCTGCCGCGAGTGACGTAACCCATGATAGGGTCTCCGGGGGTTGGGTGGCAGCACTTTGCCGGAGTTGCCAGCAGTCCGCGCAGCCCCACCACCGAAATCGCATCTGGCGAATCCGGCTCCGACTTGGACGCAGACATAACCAGCTCGTCTTGGGCGTTGCTGCTTTCCGAAAGCAGGTTCACAATTTTATTAATGGAAATATCGCCGCAGCCCAGGTCTACGAACAAATCTTCCGGGTTTTTATAGTCCAACTGCTTTGCCAGCGCATCCAGGTTTACATCGCTCATCCCCAGGCGGCGGAACTCCCTCTCCAACATGCTGCGCCCCTGGGCAAGATTCTGCTCCCGGTCTTCTTTTTTGAACCAGAGCCGAATTTTGGACCTGGCTCTTTGGGTTTTCACCAGCCCCAGCGAGGTATTCAACCAGTCGCGGCTCGGTCCTCCGTGTTTGGTCGTCAGAATCTTCACGCTCTGACCGGTTTTCAGGGGCGTATCCAGCGAGGTTTGCTTTCCGTCCACCTCCGCGCCCCGGCAGCGATGCCCCACATCCGTGTGGACGTGATAGGCAAAATCAATTGGGGTGGAGCCAACCGGCAGGTCGATAATATCGTTTTTGGGGGTAAAGACGTACACCCGGTCTTCAAAGACATCGGTTTTCATCGAGTCCACAAATTCCTGAGCGTCAGCCACATCCTGCTTCCATTCCATCATTTTCCGCAGCCAGGTAATGTGCTGTTCGTAGCGGGCATCCCTCCGACCGCTGCCTTCTTTGTAACGCCAGTGCGCGGCAATGCCATACTCGGCATCCTGGTGCATTTCAGTGGTGCGAATTTGCACCTCCACCGGCTTGCCATCGTCATAAATGACGGCGGTATGCAAAGACTTGTAAAAATTATCCTTGGGCGCGGCAATATAATCGTCAAACTCGCCGGGCAGGGGGCGCCAATGACCGTGAATAATGCCAAGAGCCGCGTAACAGGCCGGGATGTCGGAGACAATCAGCCGCACAGCGCGGATGTCTCGCACCATTTCAAAGGCTTTGCCTTTCTTCACCATTTTTTTGTAAATGGAATAAATGTGTTTGGGTCTGCCCTTAATCTCCGCCTTAATGCCTGCCTGTGCCAGCGCCTTAGAGAACTTCTCCACAATCTCTGCAATTTGCTCCTCCCGCACGCTGCGCCGGTCGGTAATTTGGCTGGCAATTTCTTTGTATTTTTCCGGGTTTACATACCGAAAAGACAAATCTTCCAATTCCCATTTCATTTGCCAAATCCCCAAACGGTTGGCAAGGGGCGCGTAAATATCCAGGGTTTCCTGGGCAATTCGTTTTTGCTTTTCGGGCGGGGTATAACCGAGGGTACGCATGTTGTGAACCCGGTCCGCCAGTTTGATGAGAACGACCCGTATATCTTCATTCATCGCCAGGAAAGTTTTTCGCATTGCCTCAATCGAAATCTGCTTTTTGCGTTTGCTCACCTGCTCCTGGGTCATCTTGGTCGCATCCGACTCTTCGGCAGCGCCCGCACGCGAGACTCGCGGCAAGCTTTCCAGCTTCGTCACCCCATCCACCAGCCCGGCAACCACATCGCCAAACTTCATCCTCAGGTCATTCAGGGTGATAGGCGTATCTTCCACTGTATCATGCAGCAGCCCGGCGGCGACCACCTCTGCTGGCATTCGCATATCCGACAAAATCGAAGCAACCGCAACACAGTGATTAATATACGGTTCCCCCGACTGCCTTTTTTGTTCGCGGTGCGCCTCCTCTGCCAGAGCATAAGCCCGCAAAACCACATCCTGGTCAAACTCGGTGTAATAGGTCGGTAGATTTTGATAAAACTGCTCAAACTGGATGGATGGTTGTTGTTTCATAAGACGCTCACTTCTATGGCACGATTCACCGCCAAATGCAAATCTTTAGACATCATCAAAATAGCCACATTCCGCTCGCCAGACCCAAGAGAAATCTCCTCTACGGCAAACACGCCAGGGTCTGCCACAATCCGCACCGCCTCGCTCACCCCCACCGGCGAAACAGTCCCCACTGCATAACCTGTCACCTGCAACACCTCCGCCTCGCTTGCCATACTCAGGCGGGATTGTCCAAAATAAGCGCGTAATGCCTGCCAGGAAACCTGCCTCTCGCCCGCCATCAGCGCCAGGGCATATTGCCCGCCCCCCAACCGAAACAAAATACTCCGCACCACCTGCTCCGGGGTCTGCCCCCTTGCCGCAGCCGCCTCCGCCAGCGAGGTTACAGGCTGAACATGCCGAAAAACGCGGTGAGCAATTCCGCGCTCCTGAAGCGAGACCGAAACAGGGGGTAAATCAAGCATAATACAAAACTATATCATTAAATGTAATCTGCAAGCCGGTTTTGAGATACAATACACCAAACTATTTCCCCAGGAGGCACTATGTTTTCCATTCTTCTCAGCGAAGGCGGCGGAAGCGGCGACGTGCAAACCATGCTTTTTGTTGCCATTGCTATCTTTTTTCTTATGGTTTTGTTAGGATGGTGGGTTTCTAACAAAGGCTGGCTTAAGCAGGAAGAAGAACCTGCCGCCGCTCATCATGATGCCCACGAAGAACACACCCCGGAACCCGCGCCTGCTCACCAACCCCAGGCAGAACCCGCACCGGTTGCCGCTCCCGAATCCTTTTCGGTGGAAGCCGCCCCTGTGCAAGACGATGACCTGACGGTTCTGGAAGGGATTGGTCCCAAGGTTGCCAAATTGCTGGCAGGCATGGGCATCAGCACCTTTGCCGCCCTTGCCCAGGCAGACCCCGCCAAACTGCGCGAAGCCCTGGATGCCGCTGGTTATACCTACATGGAACCCGCCGGTTGGATGGAACAAGCCGCCCTCGCCGCCGCAGGCGACCAGGAAGGCTTAAAGAAACTGCAAGAAACCCTCAAAGGCGGGCGCAAAGCCGCCTAAGGCACACAGCCCAACCAAGCCGGTACTTTTGTACCGGCTTTTTTCATCCCTTTGGGGCGGCAACAAAATGCCAAGACAAACAACTGTGGTAAAACTTTGGGGAAACCCCGCAAAAATTTGGAGAAGAAAATGATGAAAAACCCGCGTTTATTGCTTTTCCTGCTCCTCGCCGCCACCCTCCTGCAAGCCTGCGGATTTCCCGCCGGTTTATTGCCCCCTACCCCCGGATACGCCCCAGAAGCCCTCAGTAGCCCCACCCAGCAATCTGCGCCTCCGCCCACGCTCACCCCGCCTGTCCCCACTGCCTCTGCCAGCCCTATCCCGCCCAGCCCCGTGCCCAGCCTCACTCCCAGCCCTGCGCCCACCTCCAGCCCCACACCCATCACCTACCCAGAAGTCACCTTCGCCTCCGATGCCAATTGCCGTTTAGGTCCCGCCCGGAATTACTTTGCAAAAACATCCTTCCTGCAGGGGCGTGTAACCAAAGCCGAGGGGCGCAACCAGGATGCTTCCTGGCTTTGGGTGCTGGTTGCGGAGGGGCATTGCTGGATAAGTGTCAGCACGATAAAAGACCCCGTTTCCTATTTTTTTCTGCCGCTGGTAGAGTTCCCGCTCTTGCCAGAAGCCCCCACCCAGGTTTTTGTCGTGGAAAAAGATTGTAGCGGACGCAATACCCTGCTCTTGCGTTGGACGGATGTGAACGGAGAAAGCAGTTACGTTATCTATCGTGATGGCATCACCCTCGCCACCATCAAAGCCGATGCAACCGAATATTTTGACTACCCCCCGGACGGCAAGGAATACCTGTACGAGGTGCAGGCGCTCAACGACTATGGCGCATCCATCCGCTACGGGCATACCGTTCAGGGTTGCCAACCCTGATAAAAAAGACCGCAACCATTTCGGTTGCGGTCTTTTTTACTTGTGCGCTGGAGAGGACTTGAACCTCCACGGCTTGCGCCACACGCCCCTCAAACGTGCCTGTCTGCCAGTTCCAGCACCAGCGCGAGCAAGAGCGATATTATAACCATCTTCTGTTTGCTGTCAAGAATTTTTTTCCTGGCAGAAGGGGCAGGGCTGCTTTTCTGCCGCCACAATTGCCTCATCGCTTGCCCAAAAGAAGTTTTGTTCGCCCACTTCTTCCACCAGCCCGCCGCGCTGCATCATGGTATAGACGCTTTCGTGGACTCCGGCGAACATCAGGCTGCCGCCCTGGGCGTGGATTTTTTCGCGCAGGCGGTGAAGCGCCTCCAGCCCGGAGGTATCTATCAGCGGCACGCCGCGCATGGAGAGGACGAGGACGTGGGTGGCTTTCAGGTTGGCAAAGGCTTCGTTAAAGTGCCCGGTTGCCGCAAAAAATAAAGGTCCAGTAACAAAGGCGACCTGGACATGCTTGCAGGTGCCGGAGGTTTCTATGCCCCGCGCTTTTAGCCTTTGCGGGTCCACCTCGGAGAGGGTGACTTGCAGGGTGGCGATGTTGTTGAGGAACATGGCTGCCGAAAGCACCCCGCCGACCAAAATTGCCTGGGTTAAATCCAGGCTGATGGTGGCGAGCAGGGTAATGCCAAAGGTGAGCATGGCAGTTTTGAAGCGTTTGCCAAACATGAAGCGGATGGCTTCCCATTCGTTCATGCGCCAGGCTGTCACCATCAGCACCCCTGCCAGGGCTGCCAGCGGAATTTGCGCCATGAGCGGTGCAAGCAGGAACATGGAGAGCAATAAGCCCACCGCGTGAATGATGCTGACGAGGCGGGTTTGCCCGCCAGATTTAATCCCCACGCTGGAGCGGGCAATGGCTGCGGTTGCCGGAACCCCGCCAAAGAAGGGGATGACGATATTCCCCAACCCCTGCGCGACCAGTTCTTGGTTGGCTTGCAGGCGTACCCCGGTCATGTTGGAGCCGACTGCCCCGCAGAGCAGGCTTTCGATAGCGCCCAGGGCGGTGATGGTGAGCGCTGGGGCGAGGAAATCGGTCAGGTTGGTCCAGGGGATTTGCGTCAGGTTGAGGCGGTCTGCCAGAAAGAGGGTGCGCGGAATTTCGCCGATGACATTCACATCCCAGCGTACCAGGGCGTTTAGCAGGGTTGCCAGGATGATGCCCAACAGGGAAGACGGAAATTTGGCGCTGATTTTGGCAGGGAGCAGGAGCATCGTCAGGATGACGACCCCTCCCAGCACCATGGCGTGCCAATCCGGGCTAAAGCCGCCGCCAAAGTACCCCAACAACTTTAACGCCGCCGATTCGCCGCCTTCGGTGTGAACCCCCAGAAAGCTATCTATCTGCCCGATGAAGATGATGAGGGCAATGCCGGAGGTGAATCCGGTAATGACCGGGGAGGGGATGAAGGCGATGAAACGCCCCAGGCGAAGCAACCCGATGATGGTCAGAAAAATCCCTGCCATAAGCCCGGCGACCCAAATGCCGGTTAGCCCGTATTTTTGCACCAAAAGAATCAGCACCGCGCTCATTGCCCCGGTAGGACCGGAGATTTGGTAAGGTGCTCCGGCAAGTGCGCCGATGATGAAACCGGCGAGAATCGCCGTCACCAGCCCTGCCGAGGCGCTTGCCCCGGAAGCGACCCCAAACGCCAGCGCCAGGGGCAGGGCAACTGCCGTCACCGTCAAGCCCGCCAGTGCGTCCTGTTGAAACTTGGCAAAAGAATAACCGCGAAATTCATCGCGGTAGAGTTGGAAGAGATTTCTTCTTGGCATGAGACCTTCTTATTGTTGGTAAATGGTTTGAGACGCGCCATTCTACTACCGTTTGCCGGGGCGGAGATGATACAATTTTTAGCATTTCAAGGAAGGCTTATGGAACTCCAACAACTCTCTGCTCAAATGCTCCCCGCCATAGAAACCGAACTCAAGCGCCAGGTTGCCCGGCTGGATTCCCCCCGCACCCAACCCTTTTACGAAATGCTGACATACCACATGGGTTGGACGGGCGAGGGTGCCGGTCCCGAAGCCGCCGGAAAACGCATTCGGCCCCTCATGCTTTTGCTCGTCAATGCCTCCTGCGGCGCGGACTGGCAAAAAGCCCTGCCCGCCGCCGCCGCCGTAGAACTGTTGCACAACTTCTCCCTCGTCCATGACGATATTCAGGATAACTCCGACAAGCGGCGCGGAAGACCGACTGTTTGGGCAAAATGGGGCGTGCCGATGGCAATCAACGCCGGTGATGCGCTTTTTGTCCAATCCAGCCAGGCGCTTATGGATGTATCCGCGCATTACCCCGCATCAACCGTTGTGCAGGTTGCCACCGCCCTGCACGATACCTGCCTGGACCTCACTCGCGGTCAATACCTAGATATGGCATACGAAACCCGCCGCGACTTGCCCGTAGAAGAATACTGGCACGTTGTCGGCGGAAAAACTGCCGCCCTGCTTGCCGCCTGCACCGCCATTGGCGCTGCCCTCGGCGGTGCAGACGAACCAACCGCCCAAGCCTACCGTTCCTTTGGGCATTATCTTGGTTTAGCCTTTCAGGTGCAGGATGACATCCTCGGCATTTGGGGCGATGAATCTCTCACCGGCAAATCTGCCTCTTCCGACCTGGTGGAAGGCAAAAATTCTCTGCCCGTCCTGGCAGGCTTGGCAAAAAGCCCATCTTTTGCCGCCCGTTGGCAGCAGGGCAACATCACCCCCGCCGAAGCCCCTCAACTTGCCGCCCTGCTCGCCCACG
>DYNS01000144.1 GCA_020720965.1 Anaerolinea sp.
CAACCTGTGCAGCCTGCATCGTCGGCTGGGCGCACGGCAAGTTCGGCAAGCGCGAGGGGGTCGGCTTCTTCTGGCAGGTGCAGCAGAAGGGTGTCGGTTTGCCCCACTTGCCGGGTCAGTTCCTCCTGGGTGCCGAGGGCAATCAACTCGCCCTTGTCAATAATCCCCACCCGGTGAGAGAGTTCGGCGGCTTCTTCCATGTAATGAGTGGTGTACAAAACGGTCATCCCCTCCGCGTTGAGGGCTTTCACCGTATCCAAAATGGCGCGGCGGCTTTGGGGGTCAATCCCTACGGTTGGTTCGTCCATAAACAAAAGGCGAGGTTTATGCAACAAGCCCACGCCAATATTCACCCGGCGTTTCATCCCGCCGCTGTAGGTTTTTACGGCTTTGTTGGCTTTGTCAGTTAAACCAATCTGCTCCAGTACCTCGTCCAGACGCTGTTTAAGGGCTTTGCCGCTCAACCCGTACATTTGTCCCCAAAAAGTGAGATTTTCACGGGCGGTCAGGTCTTCGTACAATGCCAGGTCTTGTGGCACAACCCCAATTAACTGCCGCACTGCCATTGGTTCTTTGCGAATGGAATGACCGGCAATGGTGGCATCTCCCTCCGAGGGGTCGTACAAGGTGGAGAGCATGGAAATGGTGGTCGTCTTGCCTGCCCCGTTGGGACCCAGCAGGCTAAAAATTTCCCCCTCGCGGATGTCGAAGGTGACGCCTTTGACGGCGGTGAAGTTGCCATAAGTCTTAACCAAATTTTGCCCATCGAGGATGGAAGCCATTTACAAATCCCTTTCTCCAAGAATTTCGCCCGCCAAACCGTCTTCGGTCAGGTGGGAGAGCTTGACCCAATCAATCTGATTCCAACGCGGCGAGGGGGCGGATGCCCGAACCCGCAGATAATTGCCCGTTAAACCCTCCATTTGCCAGCCGGAAGAATCCAGGCTGCTGGCTGCCTCCCATAAAACCGGCATTTCCTCGCCCAAAAAGCGCTGACGGTAGGCGGCGGCGCTCTCGGCGAGGGCATGCCTGAGGGCAGCGGCGCGTGCCTTTTTGAGATGCGCCGGGTTTTGGGCTTTCATCCTTGCGGCGGGTGTGCCGGGGCGCAGGGAGTAAGGGAAGACATGCCCGCCTGCAAAATCCATTTGGCGCACAAAGGCTAGGCTTTCGGCAAATTCTTCTTCCGTTTCGCCGGGGAAGCCTGCAATCAGGTCGGTGGTGAGGGCGATGGAGGGGCAGGCGGCGCGGGCGGTTTGCGCCAACGCCGCAAAGGAGGTAGGCGTGGTTTTGCGGAGCATCCGCCGCAGGGTGGCGGCGCTGCCAGATTGTAGAGGCAGGTGCAGGTGGGGCATAAGGCGGGGATTTTGCCACAGGGAGAAGAAGTCCTCGTCTAAATCCCAGGGTTCCAGCGAGGAAAGCCGCAGGCGCGGCGTTTCGGTTTCTTCCAAAATGCTTTTTACCAGGCTCTTCAGGGTCGAGTCTTTTTCCTGCCCCCATGCGCCCAGGTGAACGCCGGTGAGGACGATTTCCTGCGCCCCGCCTTGGAGGGCGCCGCGTACATCTGCCAATACGGCGGGCAAAGGGCGGGAGCGGTTCGCGCCCCTGGCGGCGGTTGTGATGCAAAAGGTGCAGGCGTTATCGCAGCCATCTTGTACTTTGATGAAGGCGCGGGCGCGCTGTCTTAAACCTGGCAGAGGCAGGCGGGTGAGCGGCTCCGAGTCGAAAATTTCGGGGGGCAGCCCCAGCAGGGTGGGGACGAGGTGGTCTTTTTCTTCGTTGGGGATGACTCGCTGCACGCCGGGCAGGGTTAGCGCCTGTTGTGGGGCGAGGGCGCTCCAACAGCCGGTGACGGTGATGTTTTGTATTCCCGCTTTTGCCATTTGGCGTATTTTTTGGCGCGAATCGGAGGCGGCTTGGGAGGTAACGCTGCAAGTGTTGAGGATGGCGCTTTCCGCTTCGGCGGGGTCGGAGGTGATGTTGTGACCCGCCGCCCGCAGTTGGTTTGCCATGTGTTCAATTTCTGCCTGGTTCAGGCGGCATCCAACTGTGTCCAGGTAAATTTTCATGGCTGAAAGAGGGTGAAGTTGTCGAAGTAGATGTCTGCGCCGGGCTGCGAGAAGGTTCCCGCCAAAATGCCTACATCGCCGCTGCTTAGTTCGGTGTCTTCCACCGAGGCAACCAGCTCGTCATTGACGCGCAGGATGAGAAACTGTTCCACACAGTCGGCGCGCAGGCGGTTGGGCTGCCTGCCGGTGCGGATTGCAGGATGCGGTTGCATTTTGCCCCCGCCGGTAAGGATTTGCGCCTGCCCGTCTTTGGTTTTGCCAATGGCGTAGTAACCATCCGCGCTGATGACAAAGAAGTAGTAATTTTGGTTGTCTGCCAGGCGGCAAACCAGTCCCATCCGGTTTTCCAGCGGACCGGCGGCGGGGAATAAATCGGTTTCGATTTGTACGTTGGGGAACTGCAAACCAGGGTGCGACCAGATATTAACGTTTGGCTGCTGGGCAACGATGCGATACGCGCCATCGGCGTAGCCTGCCGCGCCCGCCTCGCTGACCATCTCTCCCCAGCCGCCTTCGCGGTTGTTAAACTGCTCCCGGTATAAAATTCCGCCGGATTGAACGAGGATTTGGGTGAGGGTGTTGGGTTTGCACGCGCCCAGGGTGAGGGCAAGCAGGGCAAGGATAAGGAAGGGGGGGCGGGGAGGCTTCATGGGGGCGATTATACCTTTGGGGGTTTAGGGCGTGTCGGCTTGCAGAATTTTTTCAATTGCCTGGCTATATTCGCCTTGCGGGGCAAGCGCCAGGGCGCGTTGCAGGTAATCTCTTGCGGCGGCGCTTTCGCCGGTTTGCAGGTGCAAAATGCCCAGGTAAAACAAGGGGGCGGGGTCTTGGGGCTGTGCAATGGCGTTCTGCTGCAACAACGCCGCCGCCGATTCAGTTTCTCCCACCGCCATCAGCAGGCGGGCGAGCAGCTCGCCGCTTTGCGGGTCTGAGGGAGCGAGGGCGTAGGCGCGGAGCGCAGCTTGTAGACCGATTTCCAGGTAGGATTGCTGTTCGGCGCAGAAAGCCGCCAGGGCGTGCCAGGTCTGCGGGTCTTGCGGGGCGAGGGCGGTTGCGTTTTGATAATGCGTCAGGGCTTGCGCCAGGTCGCTTTGGGAGATAACCCGTCCCAGCGCCATTTGCCAGGCGGGATTCTGCGGCTCCCGTTGTTGCGCCTGCTGGAACTCCACCGTCGCTTGTGGCAGGTTTCTGTTTTCTTCCAGGTGCAGGGCGTAAAGAGCGTGCAGTAGAGCTGAGTCTTCGGCGGCGAGGGCTTGCTTAAAAAGTTTTTCGGCGGCGGCAGGCTGACCGGTCTTGTGCAGGCTGAGCGCCAGCCAGCCCAAAGCGGTGCCAAAATTACCTCCCGCTTGCTGGTTGGCGTAGTCGAATGCCAGGCGGGCGAGAATCCATTCTTCCTGGCTGGCTAAAATTTGCCCGCTCAACAGGGCGGGCAGGTAGGCAGGCTGACCCGGCTGGAGGGAATTTTGCAGGTTTTGCAGCATCTTTGCCAGGGCGGGGGATGATTCTCCCAGCGTGACCAGGTTGGAAAGCGCCAAACCAGGCTGGTAGGGTAGTTGCAAAATCCCCAGCCGGGTTCTGGCTTGGGCGTTTTGCGGTTCGGCTTGCAGCCAGGCTTGCAGCGTCTTCTCTTCGTCCGCAAACCGCGAGCGCAGATGATATTCCTCTGCCAGGCGGGGCAGAACCAGGTTGAGAAGGGTCCCCCTCGCTTGCAGGTCTTCCCATAAAAGCAGGGCTTCTTCTGGTTGTTGGTTCTGGTGCAGAGCATTCGCCAGCGCCCACTGCCCCTGCGGACTGAGGGCGTTTTTGCGTTGCGCTTCTCGCAGCAGGGCAATGGCGCGAGGCAGGTCTTTTTGTTGCAAGGCATTTTGTCCGGCTTCATCGTATAAGTCCGCCCTCCAGGGCAGGCGGCGGGCGGCAACTTCATAGAAGTGGGATTTCTGCGCGTAGTCAGTTGGATGCGCTTGCTGCGCCTGATTCAACGCCCAAAAACCTTGTCCCAGCGGCGGCAGGGCGCTGAATAAGACCAGAATAAACAGAAGCAGGGCGTTTTGACTCCGTTTCATAATGGTTGTAATTATACGCTCTCCGTCTTTCCGTTTTCTTAAGCGTGCTATAATTTTGCCGATTATGGAACTTCTTAACCAACTCGCCTCCTTCCTAGCCGACCCTCCGGGGAATCTTATTTACATCCTCGTTACTTCTGTCATGCTCATGGGCGCTCTGCAAGGGGCAATCAGCCTTTGGCGTGCTTCGGGCTATCCGCAGGCGCGGCGCATGGTGTTAGGTCTCAGCCTTGTACTGACCAGCCAGGTTCTCCTGTTGCTGGTCGGTCTTTTGATGAGCCAGGGCGCATGGGGCGATTTGGCGCTTTTACCGGTTTTAGACCGCGCCGCGATGCTCTTTAGCCTGATATGGCTCATCTGGGTTTGGGCTTACCCGGAACCCAACCGCAGCGGCGATGCTGCATCGGCTTTGTTGAGCCTGCTGACCCTGGCGGCTCTGCTTTTTGGAGCGGTTTCTTATGCCGGGAATGCCGCAGGCGAGTTCAACCAGTCGGCGCAGAGCGCTTTTTGGAGCATTGGCGCAATGGCTCTCTCTGCTTTGGGGCTAATTGTCCTTTTGGCGCGTAAATCTCACGGGTGGGGCACGGGCGTCACCTTCGTGTTCATGGCGTTGCTCGGTTTTTCGTTGGAACTTTTTGCTCCCCGCACCGGAGATTTTTTGGGATTTGTGCGCTTCTTTATGCTGGCAGGCTATCCCCTCGCTCTTACTCTGCCGATGCGCTTCCCCATGCCTTCCGAATTTCCCCAAACCCGCACCGTCGCCACCTTTCAAGATAAGGTGGCGGAAGCCCAAAAACAAAGCGGAGGAGAACGTCCTACCCAGCCCCTGCGGGAACGCCGCCGCTACAGCACCGACCCCAAGACCCTCCAATCCCTCCTCCTCCTCGCCGCCGAAACCGAAGCGGACCGGATTAACCAAGCCATTTCCCGTGCCATTGCCCAGGCAATGTTGGCGGATTTGTGCTTTTTGCTCTACCTCGACCCCTCCAAAACAAACATCACCATCGCCGCCGGTTACGACCTGATTCGGGAAGAAAACCTGCAAGGCGGCATGATGCACAAAGAACTCGTCCCTATGCTGGGCAACGCCATCATGCGCGGTCGCGCCCTGCGCCTGCCCGCCAGCACCACCTCCTCCGACCTGAAAGGGCTGGGGGATATGCTCGGTCTTTCCAGCGCCGGAAACCTGCTCAACGTGCCGATTCTTTCGGAAAAAGACGGCGCCATCGGCAGCCTTTTGCTACTCTCCCCCTACTCCAACCGGGTCTGGAGCGCAGACGACCAGACTTTCCTCATCAACATCACCGCCTCTTTTGTGCCGATTATGGAGCGCGGCAGGAAAATTGAGCAAGTCGCCCTGGAACGTGACCAATATCGTCACGCCTCCGCAGATGCGCTGGCGCAGCTGGAAAGATTGCAAGATGCCAATACAGACCTGAGCAACCAGGTAGAGACCTTCAAAGCCCGGTTGGAAGAAGCCTCTGCCTCGGTGGCGGAACGCCAGCAACTGCTGGAGAAAATCAGCGCCCTGCAAGAGCAAAACCAACAGATTATCACCGCCGAAGCCCCTGTTCGGGATGATAATTATCTGGAAAATGAGCTGCGCCTTACCCTGCGTGAGATGGCACGTTTGCAAAACTCCCTCGCCGAATCAAACATTAAAATTTTGGAATTGGAAAGCAAACAGTCCCTGCCCTCCCTTTCTGGAGACCAGGCGGATGTTGTCGTCTCCATCTCGCAGGAATTGCGCCAACCCCTTTCCTCCGTCATTGGTTACGCTGACCTGCTCCTGGGTGAGTCGGTTGGCATTTTGGGCGCGTTACAGCGCAAGTTCATCGAGCGCATCCGCGCCTCCACTGAGCGCATCGGCAGCCTCATAGATGACCTTATCCAACTGACGACCTTGGAAAGCGGGCTTAAATCCCTCAAGGCTGAGCCGGTAGACCTGAACCTTATCATCGATAACGCTATGGCATACACATCCAGCCAGTTGCGCGAGAAAAATATCTCTCTCCGGATAGACATCCCGGAAAATATCACATCCATCCACACCGACCGCGAAGCCTTGCAACAAATTCTCATTCACCTCCTGCAAAATGCAGGCGCTGCCTCCGCAGTAGAAAGCGCCATCACCTTGCGGGTGCGTACTCAACGGGAAACCGGCTCCGACTATGCCCTCATCCAGGTCGCCGATAGCGGCGGCGGAATCCCCGCCGAGGATATGAACCGGGTCTTCTCCCGCCTTTACCGCGCCGACAACGTCCTGATTCAAGGCGTGGGCGATACGGGTGTGGGTCTGTCCATCGCCCGCACCCTCACCGAAGCCCAGGGCGGGCGCATTTGGGTGGATACAGAAATGGGGACCGGCTCAACCTTCAGCGTCCTCCTGCCCATGCGCGGCAGACAAGCGCAGGAAGCCTGAAATGCAAATTCTGCGGCAAATTGCTTCCGGGTTGGCATTGGGTGGGATTTTTCTCGCCCTGCTCTTGGGTGGTTTCGCCCTTTCACATGCGGAAGGCGGCGTTCAGCCTGTCCTTCCCTCCCCCAGCCTGCCGCCCGCTTCTCCCTCCGGGGCAACGGCTGCCCCGGTTTTTTTGCCCACCCTACCGCCATATACTCAATTTGCCTCACCCACTTTTGCCCCCACCTCCACTCTCAGCGCCAGCCTAACCCCGCCCCCCCCGCCGACCTCCTGTATGCCTCCTGCCGGTTGGGTTGCTGTTCTTGTCCAACCTACCGACAGCCTGGAAAGTCTCGCTCAAACCTACGGTGCCAATCCGCAGGAAGTTCTAAAGCAAAACTGTCTCTTTGTGCCGCAGTTGGTCGTTGGTTCTTTTCTGTATCTTCCGCCCCTGCCCACCATCACCCCCATCCCTTGCGGCGCGCCAGCCGGTTGGGTGAACCACCTCATCAGCCCCGGCGAGACTCTCTACAGCATCAGCCTGCTCTACCGCACCGATATTTCTGCTTTGCAAAACGCCAATTGCCTGGGCAAATCCACTTACATCCTGGCTGGCACCTTTCTCAAAGTCCCGAATGTTCCCACCAGCACCCCGGCGGTGACGATAGCCCCCCTCCCCACCCTCACCCACACCCCGACCTGGGCGCTCCCTTCTCCCACCCCATCGCCGAGTCTTACGCCCCTTCCCCTGCCCACCGAAACGCCCTCCACGCCCTTGCCCAGCCCAACCTTCACCCCCATCCTGGACTGGACTCTCAC
>DYNS01000145.1 GCA_020720965.1 Anaerolinea sp.
CGCCCCCGCCGACCTGGGCGTTGTCACCGTTACCGCAACCGGACAGCCCAGCCCCGCCGATTGCTTCACCCGTGCCACAAACCCAAGCCCAACCCATACAGTCCCCGCCAACCCTGACGGCTACCGCCCTCCCCACCATCACCGCCACCCCTCAGCAGCCCCAACCCATTGACTACACGATCAACGTCCTGATGGATTATGACAGTCAAATCCTCATCGCACGGCAGCAAATTCGCTTCACCAACACCTACGGGCAGCCCATCCCCACCATCACCCTGGCAGTGGAACCCAATCGCATCCCCGGCGCGTTTGAACTGGAAGCCCTGCAAGCCAACGAAGTCGAAATCGCCCTGTACGACCTGCAAAATCACCGTCTCACCTTTGACCTGCCCACCCCCCTGGAGCCGGGCAAACAAATCAGCCTCTCCCTCGCCTACACCCTCACCCTGCCCAACATCGAACAAGGCGACCCCAACCTGGTGCGACCCCAAATATTTGGGGTCAGCGCCCGGCAGGTCAATCTCACCGACTGGTATCCCATGCTCGTCCCTTATGACCCCCAAAACGGGTGGATTCTGCCAGACCCCTGGTACTATGGCGAACATCTGGTGTATCCCCTGGCAAATTTTGACGTTACCCTGCAATTCAGCAAGCCCGCCATAGCCCCGGTCATCGCCGCGAGCGGTGCAAAAGACCCGGCAAACCCCAACCGGTACACCCTGCAAAACGCCCGCACCTTTGCCCTGGCAATGGGGCGGCAAATGCAATCCGTCTCGGCGGAGTGGCAGGGCATCATCATCACCTCCTACTTTTACCCTTACGCCGAAGCAGGCGGACAAGCCGCGTTGGATGCCACCCTGCTGGCAGTCCAAACCTACACCGGGCTATACGGAGACTATCCACACCAGAGCCTGGCGGTGGTGCAAGGCGACTTTAACGACGGCATGGAATTTGACGGGTTGTACTACCTCAGCAACGCCTTTTATAACCTGTATGACGGCACAGAGCGCAACTACCTGGTATTGGTTGCCGCGCACGAGACGAGTCACATGTGGTGGTTTGGGCGGGTGGGCAATAATCAGGCGCAAGACCCCTGGCTAGACGAATCTTTCGCCACCTATAGCGAACGCCTTTTTTACGAGAAAAACTACCCCAACTCGCTGGCTTGGTGGTGGTCTTACCGAATCGATTTTTACCAGCCGGAAGGCAAAATTGACGGAGATGTCCCCAGTTATGGCGGATTCACCCCCTACATGAACGCCACCTACCGCCAGGGAGCGCGTTTTTTGGAAGAATTACGGGGCAGGATGGGAGACGAAGCCTTCTTCCGTTTTCTCAAAGATTACTACACCCAAATGACCAACCGCACCGCCACGCCTCAGGATTTCTTCCGCATCCTGGAGACGCACACCAACGCCGATTATTCTGACCTGCGGACAAAGTATTTTAAGCCATAACGGCGGCAGAAAAATGCCGCCGTTATGGGCTGGTGGGCATGGCTCTTTTAGCCGCCGATGCCGCTGAGGTATTCAATCACCTTCTCAAAGAGCAGGGTCTTGGCAGCCATACCGGCGCTTGTGCCGGTGGTGGTGATGCCCGATGCGGCGGCAGTCGCCTGGGCGGCGGCTTTTTCTTCTTCGGTTTTGCCGCCAGAACCGGGGACTTTGGTCACGCCCGGCACAGGGGTGGGAAGAACAATGCCATATTCCGCATAAAATGCGCTGAGTTGAGCGTTGGTGATTTTTAGGGAGGCGATGGCTTGCAGTTGTTCTGGGCGCATTGCCAGGGTAATCTGGTCCTGAACGGCGGTTAGTTCCTCGCTGGCGGTGGTTTCATCGCCGCTGAGGACGATGACCGCCTGCCAGAGCGGGAGCAATGCCTGGGCTTGCTCGGCGCTGACGGCGTTGGGGGTTTCTGCCAGTTGCAGGGTTCCAAAGGCAAGTTGGTTTCGCAGGCTGGCGGCATCGGCGTATTCCAGGGTGAGATATGCCCCGGCGACAGAGGTGGGCGCGGCGGGGGTGGCAGGCGCAGCAGGGGCGCAAGCCGCAAGCAGGGCGGAGAGAACGATGAGGGAGGAGAAGAAAATAGTTTTCATGGTGGGTATCTTTAGTTTTAGTGGACAGTCACAGTGGACAGTCACAGTGGACAGTTTCAGGTTTTACTGACACTGATACTGACCACTGACACTGACCACTGACCACTGTTATTGAATTCCTTGCAGGTAGGCAATCAACGCCTGGGTGAGGGCGGCAGAGAGACCGTTTTCGCTGCCGGTTTGGCCGGTTTTGCCGTTCTCTGCCTGGCGGGTGGCGCGGGCTTCGGGGGAAAGCCCACTGCCAGAGCCGCCACCCCCGCCGCCGCTGCCTGCCCCGGTTCCGGTCTGGATTCCGTTGGTCTGCGCCCAGGCTTGCAGCTCGGTTTGGGTGAGACGCATGGCGTTAATGGCGGTAACTTGTTCCGGGCTGAGGGTTTGTTCGATTTGAGTCAGGAGAGCATCCACTTCTTCGGTGGCGCCGGTGCCGGAGTTGGTGAGGTTGGTGAGGGCTTGCCAGAGCATGAGCAATTGGGGAGCCTGTTCCGCATTGACGGCGTTGGCAGTTTCTGCCAGTTGCAGGGTTCCGAGAGAGAGCAGCAGACGGGTGGGCAGGGCGTTCTCGTAGCCGGTATCCAGGGCGGGGCGGGCAGCAGGTTCCGGGGCAGACCCCGAGGCGGGTTGGGCGGTGGAAACTGCCGGGGCAGGGGAATCGGCGGCGGGGGCGGGGGTCTGCGGGGTTGTTCCACAGGCGGAGAGAGCGAGGGAGAGTATCAGGAGGAGGGGGAGGAGAATTCGAGTCATGGGAGTCCTTTGAAAATGCGGAATGGGAAACAGCGGGTTATTCGTGGCGGAGAGCAACGATGGGGTCTAGTTTGGCGGCTTGGGTGGCGGGGTAGTAACCAAAGAAGATGCCGACTATGGCGGCAGCGCCAAAGGCGAGGGGGATGGATTCGGGGACGATGGCGGTTTGCATGGTTCCGAGCGCCCCAAACAGGTAGGCACCGCCCACGCCCAGGGCAACCCCCGCCAAACCGCCCGCCAGGCTGAGGATGATGGCTTCCAGCAGGAATTGCATCAGCACATCGGCAGGGCGAGCGCCCAGGGCTTGGCGCAGACCGATTTCGCGGGTGCGCTCGGTGACGCTGACGAGCATGATGTTCATAATGCCGATTCCGCCCACGAGCAGGGAAACCCCGGCAACCCAGGCGAGTAGGTCGCGGAAAGCGGCGGTTGTGGCTTCCTGGGTGGCGATGATGTCTTGCTGGGTTTGGACGGTGAAATCTGGCTTGCTGGCTTCCACATCGTGCCGCTCGGCAAGCAAGGCGGTGATTTGGGCAATGATGCTGGGGATTTTGTCCTGGCTTTCGGATTTGACGTAAATGGTGCGAACCCGGTCGCCACCTATGGAGGAGGTGGTAACGTATTTTTGAAAGACGAGGTTGATGGGCAGGTAAATGCGCCCGTCATAGTCCACATCTGCCACCATGCCTTTGGCTTCCATTACGCCCAGGATGGTGAGTTTGGTGGAACCTACCGTAATGGTCTGCCCCACCGGGTCATCCGCGCCGAAGAAATCGGCGGCGATGCCCGCGCCCAACACGGCGACTTTGGCTTTGCGGTCGTCTTCGGCGCTGTCGAAGAAGCGCCCGCTGGCTACGGCGTAGTCGCGCACGTCTGGGAAGTCGGCGGTGACGCCAATGACGGCGATGTTTTCCAGGGTGAGGTTGTTGGCTTTGACAACCTGGGCAACCGGGGCTTGCTCGGCGGAAATGCCAGTGATGCCGACTACCTGTTCGGCGATGGCGTAAGCGTCATCTATCAGCAGGGTGCGGGCTGCGCCGGGGGTTCCGCGAGCGGGTGAGACGATAATGAGGTTGGCGCCGAGGGCGTTAATCTGCTCGGCGATGGCGGCTTCGGTTCCGGCGCTGACGGCGAGCATCACAATCACCGAGGCAACCCCGATAATAACGCCCAGGGTGGTGAGAAAAGAGCGCACTTTGTTAAGCATCAGCCCTTCCCAGGCAGAGCGGAGGATTTTTTGCGGTTTCATGGGGTCTCCTGTGGGTTAGCGGGCTTCGGCACACTTGCCGCTTTGGACAATTTTGCCATCCCGCACGCAGATGGTGCGCCCGGCATGAGCGGCAATATCCGGCTCGTGTGTCACCATGACGATGGTAACGCCCTCGCGGTGCAGTTTGTGGAGGATGTCCATAATCTCCACGCTGGCTTTAGAATCCAGGTTGCCGGTGGGTTCATCCGCCAGGATGAGGGGCGGGCGGTTGACCAGGGCGCGGGCAATGGCTACGCGCTGCTGCTGCCCGCCGGAAAGTTGGTTGGGGCGGTGATGCAGCCTCGCCCCCAGCCCTACCGCTTCCAACGAGGCGGTGGCGCGGGCTTCGGCTTCGGCATCGCTGATGTCTTCGACCGGGTTGTAGAGCATGGGCAGCATGACATTGGCGAGGGCGCTGAGGCGGGGCAGCAGGTTGAAGGATTGGAAGATGAAGCCCAGTTTTTGGTTGCGGACTTCTGCCAGCTCGTTCTTGCTCAGTTGGCTCACGTCCCGCCCGTCCAAAATGTATTCTCCGCTGCTGGGGCGGTCCAGGCAGCCCAGGATGTTCATCAGGGTAGATTTACCGGAGCCGCTGGGTCCCATAATGGCGACAAATTCGCCGCGCTCCACCTGCACATCCACCCCGGCGAGGGCATACACGGCGGCTTCTTCTTCGCCGTAGACTTTTTTCATGTTGCGGATTTCAATCAAAGGAGGCATTTTTGTGTTCCTGTAGGTTCTTCGGTCACTGTCCACTGTCGCTGACCACTGTCACCGTCACTGCCATGCCCGGCAGGAGGCGCACCGGAAAAGCCGCCGGGAGCAGCTCGCCCCAAACGGTGAGAGTCGCATCCGGGTTGATGGAGGGCGAAACCGAGGTGACAACGCCGGGCAGTTCCAGGTCGGGGTAGGCGTTGGGGGTAATGAGCAGGGAGGCGCCAGGGGTTAGGGCAGCGAGGTCGGTTTCATCCAACGTGAAGCGGACGCGGAGAGGGGCGGCGGCGACCAGGGTGAGAATCGGCTGGTAAGCGGAGACCTGTTCGCCTGCCTGGGCGCTGACCAGAATGACCGTTCCCTCAAAGGGCGCGGCAAGGGTGGATGCATCCAGGGCGGCTTGGGCGGCTTGCAGGTCTGCCCAGGCGGTTTGCAGTGCCGGGTCGGAGAAGGTGGCGGGGTTGGCAGCGGGTTGCAAAGCAAGCAGGCTTTCGGTTTGCACATCCAACAGGCTCTGAGCGTTTTGCAGCCGGGCTTCGGCAAGCAGGGCGGCGGCGGGGTCGGGCTGGTAGTTTTGCGCCCAATCCAATGCCAATTTGGCTTCTTCCCAGGCGGTTTCGGCGGCGGCGAGACGGGCATTGAGACGGGGCAGTTTTGCCTGGGCGCGGCGGCTGGTGGAGGTGCGGGCATCGGTGACAGCGGAGAGCGCCTGCCAGTATTCCCGCTCGGCAACGGCGAGAAGGAATTGGTAGTAGTCGACATCTGGACCTTCCACCACATTTTCATAGTCGGTCTGCGCCTGGAGGAGGCTTTCCTGTGCCTGACGCTGGGTGATTTGCAGGGAGGCGAGGGCAGCGGGGGAGGTGAGGGTGTTCCAGGTGAGTTGGGCGGCTTGCAAGTTCAACTGCGCGGAGGTTTGTTCCAGCACGGCGAGGCTTTCGCCTGCCTGAACGCTCTGCCCCGGTTGGGCAATCTGGCTCAGGGTTCCGGGTAGGGCAAAGCCCAGGGACAGGCTGGTTTGCTCCAGCACGCCCTCGCCGCTGGCAGTGAGGGGGAGGATGACCGGGGTGCGGGTGATGGTGGGGGCAAGGGGGGCGGCTTCGGGCAGGGGGCGCACCCAAACCCACCAGGCGGCAAACGCCAGGGTTGCAGAAAGTATCAGCAGGGCGGGGAGGGTGGGTTTCTTCATTCGGCTACGCCTTTTATTTGGTTTCTACCGTGCCGGTGCTGACGACATCCCCAGCTTTTAAGCCGCTGAGAATTTCGGCGTTGGCGAAGTCTCGCAAGCCGACCTGAACAGGGGTGAGTTTGAGAGCGCCATCCGCGCCGACCCGGAAGACGGCGTAAGAGCCGGGGGCAATTTCTCGCAATGCCTGCACGGGGACGAGCAGGGCGTTTTGGGCTTCACCGCCAATCACTTCCACGTCCACGCTCATGCCGGAGAGGATGGTGAGGTTTTCTGGGTTGCTAAAGGTTCCCCACAGGACGATGACGGGGGTTCCATCCACCGTTTGGAGGGCTTGCTCTACGGCGGTAATTTCGCCGGGCAGGGCGGCATCTGGGAAGGCATCCAGGGTGAGGTTGAGACGGTTGCCAGGGCGGGCTTTATCCAGGTCGGTTTCGTCCAGGTAGAAGCGCACTTGCAGGTCGGCGGTGGTGGCGAGGGTGAGGAAGGGCGAGGTGTTGATGGTTTGCCCCGGCAGGGCGTTGATGGCGAGGACGACCCCGGCAAAGGGGGCGGTGAGTTGAGTGTTGGCGAGGTTGAGGCGGGCGTTTTCCAGGTTCAGGCGGGCTTGCTCAATTTTGGCGGTTTCTGTCCCCTGCACGGCGGCGAGGGGCGCGGTGACGGAGGCGGCTCCGGCTTGGAGAATCTCCAGGTAGGCATTGGCATCCGCTACGGCAAAGCGAGCCGAATCTAGGGCGGCGCGAGCCAGGGCAATATCCTCGGCGCTGGGGGCGAGGGTGGTTTCAATTTCTTCTTCGGTTTCCAGGTCGGTGTAAGTGTAGGCAAAGACCCCCGGCACGTATTCGGCAGTGTAGCGTTTTTGAGCAAGAGCCAGGTTGGTTTGGGCGCGTTCCAGGGCTTTTTGGGCGGCGCTCTTTTGCTCCTCGGTGGAGGCTTCTTTTAGGGCAACTTGGGCGGTTTCCAATTCGGTTTCCCAATAGTACACGTCCGGGCTGATGAGGTATTGCAGTTCTTCCTGGGCGGCGGCTTGGGCAATTTGGGCATTGGCGAGGGTGATTTTGGCTTTCGCCAGGCTGGCAGCGGAGAAGAGCGCCTCGAATTCTGCCTGGGCTTGAGCCAACTGCGCCTGCTGAAGGCTGTCTTCCAGGGTGGCGAGGATTTCCCCTGCCCCAACCTGCTGCCCTGCGCTGACGGGTACGGCGCGGACAATTCCGCTGCTGCGAAAGCCAAGTTCCACCTGTTGACGGGGAATAATGTTGCCGCTGCCGCTGGCGGTGAGGACTAAATCGCCGGTGCGGACTTTGGTGGTCTGCATGGGGGCT